>DAOUWN010000181.1 GCA_030667105.1 Deltaproteobacteria bacterium | reverse complement strand
GCTTTTTGAGAGTTATTCAACGTTAATGCATTCGTAAAAAGTCGGGCTCAGCGAATCTGTCATTTTGATCCCGCTGTTACCGGGAAGAAACCTTTTGGTTTCGTATGTTACATGGCAAAGATTTCTCCCTGGCCTAGACCCTGGCCCAGACCGGGTTTTTCAGAGGAAACAGTTCTCAGGCCGAAAGATCAGGATATGTGGGAAATGTGCAATCTGAGTGGTGATTCTGTTTTGATACCCCGTCCCGCCTCGGCGGGACGGGGGGGAGCTTTATCCGGGTTAAGGACTGATTTGTAAATGCGGTTGAAATGGATACTGGGTGTCGCTGTTGCCCTCATTCTCGCGTTAATCGTAACGGTTTATGCGATCCTGTCGAGCTACGACTTCAACGATTTCAAACCCACAATTGCTCGGGCGGTCAAGGATGCCACAGGCCGCGAACTCACCCTGGGCGGCGACATAGAGCTTGATATTGGCTTGACGCCAGTCCTTGTGGTGGAGGACGTGAGCTTCCAGAACGCACCTTGGGGCTCGCGGACCGAGCTTGCCAAGATCAGACGTTTGGAGGTGCAGGTACACGTCCTTCCGCTTATCAGCGGGACCATAGAAGTCAAACGGCTCATCCTGATCGAGCCCGACATCCTGATTGAGACCAACAGTTCGGGCAAATCAAACCTCGTGTTCGATGCCCCTAAGGAGATGGAATTTGAGAAATCCAAGGAAGAGGCGACGGCCGATGGGGAAGCAACAATCCCGGAGTTGATTTTCAGCGACGTGCGGATCGAAAATGGTCGACTCACGTACAAAGACGGACAATCGGGCAAGACCCATCTCATGGCATTGGACAGACTCGCTGCGGCCGCAAGCACTGATAAGCCGATCAAACTGAAACTTGAGGGGACTTACAACAGCAAGTTTGTCCAGATTAGAGGAATCTTTGGTCCGCTGGTGGCATTGACCGACCCCAACCAAGCATGGTCCGTGAATGTGACAGCCAATGCCGCAGCTGCCAATGTCACCGTTGACGGCGCGATCAGGGACGTCTTAAACGGTAAGGGCCTTGACCTGGCTGTCACCGTCGAGGGTAAGTCTGTTCCTGATTTTTTCCAGCTCTTTGACGTGACCGGCGTGCCCGAACTAGGGCATTTCAAGGTATCGGGCAAGCTTGTCGACCCTGACGGAAAATTGACAGCGAGAAATCTCGACCTTCGGGTCGGTACCGAGGAGCTGGCCAGGGTTGATCTTAAAGGTGTAGTCAAGGACCTCCTGGCTTTGCGAGGAATGGAACTTGGCTTTGCGATCAAGGGCAAGGATCTGGTAAATCTGGAAAAGATCACAGGCCAGGCGCTGCCTTTTAAGGGGCCTTTCGACTTTTCCGGCCATGCCGTCGTGTCGTCGGTAGGAAACTACAAGATTTCTGACCTTAAACTTGTCCTCGAAAAAGGCGATCTCAGTGGTTCAATGGAGATCAACCGGGCAGGCAAACTGCCGCGAATCACGGCCGTGCTCTTGTCTCAAAGACTGGACCTGCGGCCTCTGTTGTTGAAAGAACGTGGAGAAAATGAAGACGCAGGCGAGGACAATTCGACAGCGCAGCCGGCGGAACGAGCGGCAAAGCACGGCAAGATTTTTTCTGATGACCCCTTGCCTCTCGAAGGACTGAAGCAAGCCAATGCTGATATCAGGATCAGGGCAGAGCAGCTCATTGTGCCGCTGCTGACCATCAATGACGTCAACGTCCACATGGTCCTGGAGGACGGACATCTCACGATGGAACCTCTTGAATTCCTTGTGGGTGACGGAACCGTTGACGGCCGTTTTGATATTCATCCCCACGGCAAGATTCCAGCTATGGCAATGGCTCTTAAGATCGACCAGCTAGACCTCGGCCGCATGTTCAAGGATTTGGGAGTCGACGATCTTCCCGAGGGCAAGCTGGATGTTGACATCGATCTTGAGGGCCGGGGAAACTCGGTAGCAGCGCTAATGGCCGGACTCAAAGGGAAAACCGTGGTGATTGTGCAAGACGGTAGAATCACTTATAAACTCATGAGACTCCTTGGCGGTGATTTGACTTCAAGCCTGCTTCAGTTTCTCAATCCGTTCAAAAAAGACGAAAAATACAGTAAACTCAATTGCTTTGTCACAGGATTGGACATCAGGGATGGACTGGCACAAAGCACCGCACTGGTGTTGGACACCAGCAGCGTAACCGTGGTCGGCCATGGCAGGATCGATCTGAAAACCGAGGAACTGGACTTGTCCCTGAAGTCGTCTCCGAAAAAAGGCGTTGGTGTCAAGGGCATTGCCAAGCTGGGCCTGAGCCTTGGTAAGTTGACAGAAACGCTCAAGCTCGGCGGCACCCTTGCCAACCCTTCCGTGGGCATCGACCCGACAGGGTCGGTCATCACGATCGGCAAGGCGATAGGCGGTGTGGCGTTATTCGGGCCGCTCGGCATTGCAGCGGTCCTGGCCGACGGCAAACTGGGTGATAAGAACCCATGCCTTGCTGCCATCGAAGCTGCGAAGAAAGGCGGCAAGGACTCCGGCAAAGAACCGGACAAGAAGAAGGGCGTAACGCGGTAAGAAACAGAGTTTATTTGACAATGTAGGCTAAACAACGTAGTGTACACA
The DNA here is from genome assembly GCA_030667105.1 of Deltaproteobacteria bacterium. Next base: position 2,643 of record DAOUWN010000181.1, on the reverse strand, counting down.
GCAATATACAGAGGGGGCAGCACTGTCACTGCGGAGCCAGTCCTCTTGTCAGACGGAGCGCGAGGCGGAGAGGGCACATGCAGGCTCCATGGTCCGATTCGGTTATCCGTTGGGCGACTTGCACGCCATCAGAACCATTTAAGTGCAGTGGATAATTTATGGACACATTTGCCGCTATGCTGAAACGGGTCGAGGGAAAAAAGGAAGACTATGCGACCTATGGCTTTGAAAAACTTGAACTGGCTGCATTTAATACCTTTTTCGATCTGGCCCAGGAGTACGACGGCCTTGAAAACCTGTACATAGTGAGTGTTACCGTCCCTCGCGTCTTCTTGGGACTCCAAAGCAATCTGTACACGATTGATCCCAAGACAGAAGCTATACAATGGGTTGCAAACAGTCACCCAGGCATTGACTACAAAAAAGGCAATGTGCCCCAATATATTAGGATTTCAGATGCTTCATATCAGCACGGCTACGCACACGTGGTGCCGATCCATGGCAAGAAGACCCCAGCCAGCAGCATTCTTTTTCATGGATCGAGAAACGTCATTGGGATATTTGAGGTGACGAGGGCGGATCACCTCACAGAGGCTGAGCTTTTTTTTATACGAAAGTACGTCAATCGCATAGGTTACAATCTTTATAACAAATCCCTCGCAGAACAGAACATCCAGCATCTCAAGTTCATTAACAACTTGGTGGCAGACATAGAGCACAACGTTATTGTGCCCAACCTGCAATACAAGCACTATTTCAGGAAGATCAGAAAGTACTTGAACACAAACAAGGAGATTGAAACTGGTCTTGACAGCATCCTTTATGAGGTGAAGTCCGTGGCGCCTGACTTGTATGCCAAGATCAGCGAAATAGTCGAAGAGATGGTCGTGATCAATAGGAGCATGTTTGATGACCGGGAGAAGATCGAGAGACATTACAAACACGCCAGTCTTTTCTTAGAGACCTTGTTCCGACCGGACCACTTCTTGTTTGGTGAGTATATCCTGAAGAGAACCCCTTGTTACCTGTGGAAAGACATTGTGCTGCCGCAACTGGAGCAGTATTCGGATCGTTTTATCCAACAGGGTATTGTCGTCGACCATACTGCTAAGGATGATAAGAGATTTGATGATATTGAAGCCAGGGTTGACAAAGGGCTAATTGCCCAAGTGGTGGCCAACCTTTTTTCAAATGCAGCGAAGTATGCTGAACCGGTCGCGGACACGTCGGGAAACAGTGTTAAGAAAATCGATTGCAGGACTTCGCTCATGGAGGATTTCTTTGGACAGGGACACCATGGTGTATGCTTCCGTATCTTCTCCTCGGGACCGCTTATCAAGAAGGAAGACGCAGCCCTTATCTTTGAAGAGGGCTTTCGACTTGCACAAAGAGAGTCGGTGGGAGGAACTGGTCACGGGCTCCACTTTGTAAAGAATGTGATTGAAGTGCATGGAGGCATCGTAGGTCATAAGGCAGAAGACACGGGAAACGAATTTTACTTTGTTATCCCGGCCTAATCATAAAATCGCTTTGCGATTTTATACAACGTCCGCCTCCGGCGGACAAAAAAAGGGAGAATTCGTGTACTATCTGAGTTGCGGAAACACATTGTTTCGACTGGTGACAATTTCGGTTCTGAGCCTTCTATCTGCGCTGGGTTGGACCGTATGCGCCTATTGCGAACCGTCACCCTTTGCCTCGCTTCAAGAGCGTCTTGTTCAGGACGGATTTGACAAGTCCACGATACGTGCCCTGTATTTAAGACCGGAAGCCACGTTTGACCAGAAGAGTATCACAGCCTATTTTTTGCATCGCGAATCCACTTTGAACTACGATCAGTTCTTGACCCGATCTTCCATTGACGATGCGTCCAATTACCTCAGAAAACACGGAAGGGTCTTTCAGCGGGCCCGGGAACTCTATGGCGTGCAGGGAGAGATCGTTACCGCCATCTTGCTCGTGGAATCAAGGCTGGGGACATACAAAAGCAAACGACTGGTCTTTACGACCCTGTCCAACCTGGCGGCCATTGATGATACTGCCAACAGGGACATGCTCTGGTACGATTACGTCAAAGACAGGGCCCGGGGCACAAAGGACGAGTTTGACAAATGGGCTCGTAGAAAATCGGCCTGGGCATACCATGAACTTAAAGCTTATCTGAAATACGTTAAGGCCCAGAATTTAGATCCCTTATCTTTGCGCGGATCCTATGCCGGGGCCTTGGGCTTTGCTCAGTTTGTTCCTTCAAGCGTCCTCAAGTTCGGTATTGACGGCAACAAAGACGGGCAGATCAATCTATGTCAGCACCGAGATGCCATTGAAAGCGTGGCCAACTATCTGAAGCGACATGGGTGGAAACCGCAACAGAGCCGCGACGAGGCGTTTCGCGTTTTGCTTTGTTATAACCACAGTAAGTATTACGCTGACACAATACTGGAAGTGGCCGAACGTCTTTCCGGGAATCGGCGGAAATGAGGACCGAGGCAGTCTAGGACATGAGTCATGGTTTAATCCTCCTGATGTTGTTACTTCCCATGGTCCCTACGTTCTGGGCCGTCGTGGACTTGGCACACAGGGATTTTGGCACTTTGAGAAAAAAGGCCCTTTGGGGAGTTTTTGTGGTCTTTGTGCCATGCTTGG
>DAOUWN010000069.1 GCA_030667105.1 Deltaproteobacteria bacterium | reverse complement strand
TGTTCTGAATTGGAAACTGACGCTAGTGCCCAGGATCCAAAAATCCATTTATGGATGGGCACTAGCTACTTCTAGAGCTTTAAAATGCGGTTTCAGGTTTCCGTAAGTCGCCTCCAAATGCTCCGGAATTACGCGAACTTCGGCAAAGACTGTCATCGCATTCGTGTCGCCGTGCCAGCGCGGAACAATATGAAAGTGAAGATGTTGCTCTACCCCTGCGCCTGCCACTACGCCCAGATTAAGCCCCACGTTAAATCCATCAGGGTTCATCACTTTCTTGAGAATCCCGATGGAGTCTCTGACCGTCTTCAAAAGATCACTCATCTCCTCCAATGTCAGATCGTCCAAGGAAGCAATGTGCCTTTTGGGCGCAACCAAAAGATGGCCATTAATATATGGATACTTATTCATCATGACCATTGAAAGAGATCCCCTGTATAGAGTGAGGCTTCCTTGATCGGACAGGGCAACACAGAAGATGCACTCCTGTTCCTTTTCGCCCAGTATATACTCCATGCGCCATGGAGCCCATAATGTCTTCACGGGTTGCGCCTCTCCTGACCGGTCTCACACGATCCTGATGGCAATCCTTGCCCATCAATTTTATAGCACTATAACAAAGTTAGCTGAAAAAACAACCCCTTTTCCACAGTCTCCATATGACTCCGTCATGTAAACATGTACCACCCCCGAAACTGTAGACTCTCTCACTGAATAAATATTTGGAAAACCTGATTGAGTCTGACGTTGTCATGCTCAGATTAGTTATGGCCGCTAACCAAGCCCGACCAACTCCACCGTACCCCACACGCCCATCTGGTCGTCCAGTATGACAATAACACCAAGGACTCCCTGGATATTTCCCGCCAGACGGATTGCAGAAGCAACGTCTTCTTTCTTAGAAACCGCGTTTCCTATGGTCGTGGCAGTTGCGTCTGCAAGGGCCGCAGATTCTGAGATCACAACGACTGCGTCAGAGCTTCCGAAGCTGATGGAATGCCCAACACTACCCGAAGAGGTGCAAACCGCCATAGGCGTTTCCGGCGAATCTATTCGCACGCCCAGCTTACCGCTTAAGGGAGAAGGCCCAGCAAATATGGCTACAGTCAAGGGAAATGTTGTACAGATGAAAATATCTCCCCCGTTTTCAATCATAACCTCTTTGCTATAGCTCAAGAGATCTCTTCCGACATACTCGGCCACCGCGCCTGCAACGGCGGCCATGGGGCCAACACCCGCCTTCTGGCTCGCCTCTATCATGGTCCTGACAATGGGCGGCGCAAGGTGATCATCAGAAAGTGGCGTCAGGCTCTCAACAAAGTCCGGATGGTCCTCGGCGTATCTTTCCAACGGCACTCTGTGTTTCAGGACCAAATCCCTGGTTTCCCTTTCAAGGGGCCTCTGAGCCCTGACCAGCAAATCAGTTTCCTTCACAACTACGCGAAAAGATTCAAGCTTGTCGTCCGTAATAAGACTGCGGTAGATGAGATGCTTGGAGTCTTTCATTTCCATTCCCCATCTGGTATCATGCATCCTGCATCCGGATCACTGTCTCTGGCAAACCGTTTCCACTGCATCGTATCCAAGGAACTCGTTTATGGCGTTGGTCAGTGCACTCCCCGCCCTCAGCCGTATATGGTCAGGCAGGGCAACGATGGTTTCCGTCCTTTGGGGAATACGCAGATGCAGACAGGCGCCGCTGGTCCCCTTATGTTTCTCCAAGATATCGTAGAGTTGTTGAAGCTTTTCTTTGTCAAAACTCGTTATGTCGAGCTTTAAACGGACACTCGTTGTCCAGGTCTCCTCGGCCTTTTCTATAGGAATGACGGTATCGCCGAGGATCTTCACTGACTTTTCATCTTTTGTCACACGACCTTCGATGAAGATGGCGGCATCCTTGACAACAAGATCGGATACACTCGAATATACTGATGAAAAAAGCGTGACCTCGGCAAAACCACTCAAGTCCTCAAGTGTCACAAAGGCCATAAGGTCGCCCTTCCTGTCGTTGTGATGCTTTACGTCCCTTACCAGCCCCCCCAGGCGAACAACCGCCCCGTCGGAAAGCTCCCGGATCTCCAGGGTGTCGGTGTTGGCAAATTTATTGAGTATGGATTCATGCCTAGCCAGAGGATGACCAGTGATGAAAAAACCCAAGGATTCCTTCTCGTGCTTCAGGAGTTGGCCCTCATTCCACTCCTCCATGTCAGGAAGCAGGGGATAGACAACGCCCAGGCCGTGCTCCGGCATGACCTCAAAGAGGCTGATCTGGCCGTCCATGCGATCCTTTTGGATCTTCTGGCCGATTTCAAGAGCCTGATCCAGCACGGTTATCATCTGGGAACGTTTTGCTCCGGTGGAATCAAAGGCGCCGCATTTTATCAGACTTTCAATCACTCTCCGGTTGACTTTTTTCTGGTCAACTCTTTCGCAGAAATCAAATAGCGATTCAAAGGGGCCGCCTTCACTCCGGACCACAAGGATTGACTCAATGGCCCCTTCTCCCACGTTCTTTGTGGCGGCCAGGCCAAAACGAATGGCGCCATTTACGACCGTAAAGGTTATGTCACCTTGGTTAATGTCGGGTGGAAGTATCTCAATTTCCTGGCTGCGACATTCGGAGATGTACTTAACCACGGCTTCAGTGTTGTTCATCTCGCTGGTCAAAATGGCGGCCATCAACTCAACTGGAAAATGGGCCTTCAGATAGGCTGTCTGAAAGGCAATCATCGCGTAGGCAGCGCTGTGGGCCTTGTTGAAACCATAGCGCCCAAATTTTTCCATGAGATCAAAGATCTCTTCCGCCTTTTCCGGGGCAACCCTTTTCTTTTCGGCCCTTGTCAAGAAACGCTTCCGTTCCTGAGCCATCATCTGGCCTATCTTCTTACCCATGGCCTTTCGGAGATTGTCGGCATCGGCCATGGAGTAGTCTGCGAGCACAGCGGCAATGTTCATCACCTGTTCTTGATACAAGATCACGCCGTAAGTGTCCTTCAGGATAGGTTCAAGCTCGGGGACTATGTAAGTGACAGGCACACGACCGCTTTTCCTCTCAACAAAAGCGTCATGCATGCCACTGTCTAGCGGCCCCGGACGATAGAGAGCCACCAAGGCAATGATGTCCTCAAAACATGCCGGTTTCATCCGGCGCAGCAGGTCTTTCATGCCGGAACTTTCCAACTGGAAAACTCCGGTGGTCTCGGCGGATGCAAGGAGTTCAAAGGTTTTTTTGTCTGTAAGGTCCAGGCCTGCCAGATCCGGAGGTTCACGGCCGTCTTTGCGTATGATCTCACAGGCATGTTTCATAACGGTCAGGTTGCGAAGGCCCAGCAGGTCGAACTTGATCAACCCGATCTTCTCTATTGCCTTCATGTCGTACTGGGTTACGACCTCCCCCTTCTTTCCCCTGGCCAGCGGAAGGTGCTCCACCAGAGGCCTGTCTGAAATCACTGCCCCGGCCGCATGGGTGGAGGCATGCCTCGGAAGCCCCTCCAGGGCCAGAGCAATGGTAAGGAGTTCTTTTATTTGGGGACGTTCTTCTGCCATGAGCCTTAGTTTTGGTTCCCGAGAAAGAGCACTCTCCAGGCTGATGCCGATCCCCTCTGGTATCATCTTGGCAATGGTGTCAACTTCCCTCAAGGGGATGTCAAGGGCCCTTCCCACATCCCTGATGACGGCCCTGGCCTGCATTTTGCCAAAGGTGATGATTTGGGCCACATACTCAGGGCCTCCGTATCGCTCCACGATGTATCTGAAAACAGCATCACGGCCCTCGATACAGAAATCAACGTCAATGTCAGGCATGCTCTTGCGGGCGGGATTTAGGAATCGCTCAAATATGAGACCATAAGCAATGGGGTCCAAATCAGTGATCTTCAGGGCATAAGCCACAAGACTGCCGGCAGCAGATCCTCGTCCAGGCCCCACAGGAATGTTTTGTTCTTTTGCAAAACGAACAAAGTCTGCAACCACCAGGAAATAACTCGAAAAACCCATCTTCTTGATGACAGCAAGCTCCTGCTCAAGACGCCTACTGTAAAGCTCTGTGTCTGCGGCTGAGAATCCGGGGTTCTTCGAACCAACCTCTTCCAGTCTTGCCTCCCATCCCCTTTTGACTTCTTGCTCAAGGTACTCGTCCATATTCAAAGGGATATTCTCTTGTCGGCCCGCATCTTCATGATCGTGGCCACGGGGAATCCGAAATTTGGGAAAATGATAAGAACTCAAATAGAGATCCACGTTACAACGGTTACTGATCTCAATCGAGTTTTCGACGGCCTTGGGGTAGTCTGCAAAATAGAGAGCCATTTCCTTTGGAGACTTAAAATAAAGCTGGTCTGTCTGGAACTTGAGACGCTTTGTTTCCTGATCGGTCTTGCCTGTCTGGATGCACAACAGCACGTCGTGAGCACGGGCATCTTCGGGATCCAAATAATGACAGTCATTTGTGGCAACCAGCGGGAGCGAAAGGTCTTGGCTCATATCCAATAAGGCGCGGTTCACCGTCTCCTGGGCCTCAATACCGTTGTTTTGGACCTCCAAGTAGAAATTGCCCTCGCCGAACATGCCCTCGTAGGCACGGGCAACCTCGGCTGCCTTGTCCAAGCGCCCCGCTCTTATTAATCTGGGGATCTCTCCGTGAAGACAAGCGCTTAGCGCGATTAGGCCATCACTGCACTCTGATAGAATGGCCTTGTCAACTCGCGGCTTATAATAGAAGCCCTCCAGGTGGCCGGCTGTCACCAGCCTGCACAGGTTCTTGTACCCTTTGGCATTTTTCGCCAGCAGAATCAGGTGATACAGGCCTCCCTTCTGGCGTGGGTCCTTGTCAAAGCGACTTGCAGGAGCCACATACATCTCGCAACCTATTATGGGCTTTATCCCTGCCTTGTATGCCTTCTGATAGAACTCAATGACACCGTACATGGTGCCGTGATCAGTGATTGCCAGGGAGGTCATCTGAAAGGATGCCGCGCGCTCCAGCAGGGGATCAAGGCGAATCGCCCCGTCAAGGAGGCTGTACTGGGTGTGGACATGGAGATGGACGAAGTTTGAAGATTGCATCAGTCTAACATATAGTTGGGGGCTTCTTTTGTAATAATCACATCATGGACATGGCTCTCTTTCAGGCCCGAAGAGGTAATGCGAATAAACCGGGCATCTCGCTGCAACGCGTCAAGATTCCGGCACCCGACATATCCCATGCCTGCCCTCAGGCCGCCTATGAGCTGATAAACACATGCAGAAAGCGACCCCTTGTAAGGGACCCGGCCAACAATGCCTTCGGGAACAAGTTTTGCTTCCTCGGTGAGATCTTCTTGATAGTATCTGTCTTTACTCCCCTTCTTCATGGCCTCCAGAGAGCCCATGCCTCGATAGACTTTGTAGCTTCGGCCTTGGAAAAAGATCGTTTCGCCGGGACTTTCCTCAGTGCCTGCAAACAGACCCCCGATCATTACGCAGTGGGCGCCAGCTGCGATGGCCTTGGTTATGTCACCTGAAAATTTTATTCCGCCATCTGCTATCAAGGGAACCCCCGTTTTCTCAGAAATTGTCCTGCAGTTCAAAATGGCTTGCACTTGAGGAACACCCACGCCTGCAATGATGCGAGTCGTGCAAATGGAGCCCGGACCAACACCTATCTTGACGCCATCAACACCTGCCTTGATCAAGGCCTCTGCACCTTCGGCCGTAGCCACATTGCCTGCAATCAAATCTATCTCTTCAAATGTCTGCTTTAGCCTCTCAACGGCCTTCAACACCCCTGCGCTATGCCCGTGAGATGTGTCAATGACAATGACATCAGCTCCTGCTCCAAGTAAGGCCTCGGTGCGCTCCTCCATGTCAGGTCCCACTCCGATTGCGGCGCCAACTCTTAGCCTGCCCAGACTGTCCTTGCATGCCTTCGGGTATTTCTTGATCTTTTCGATATCCTTTATCGTAATGAGCCCTTTCAAACGTCCTTTGTCATCTACCACCAGGAGTTTCTCGATTCGGTGTTCATGGAGCAGTCTCTTTGAATCTTCTAATGTGATCCCTGCAGGCACCGTCACCAAATTATCCTTGGTCATCACCTCAGAGACCTTCTTGTTCAGATCCGTCTCAAATCTGAGATCTCTGTTAGTAACAATCCCTACCAGTTGTTCTCCTTTAACTACGGGCACACCTGAAATCCGGTATCTTTCCATAAGCCCCAGAACCTCGTGGATCGGCTTTTCAGGCTCAATCGTCGTTGGATCCACAATCATCCCACTTTCAGACTTCTTGACCTTATCCACTTCCTGGGCCTGGCTTCTGATGCTCATGTTTCGGTGGATCATGCCAATTCCACCTTCTCTCGCTAAACTGATAGCCGTTTGACCCTCAGTCACCGTATCCATGGCTGCGCTGACAATGGGAATATTAAGAGAGATCTTTCCCGTCAATCGGCTGCTGACATCAACGTCTCGAGGCAATACCTGCGAATAGGCAGGAACGAGCAAAATATCATCAAAGGTTAAGGCTTCCTTAATCATGGTCTCGCCCATAGGTCTTCTCCTCTTCTTTTTGAGACCGAATGAATACCAGAAGGGCCCTGCCTTGGCAACGACAAATTGGATCGCTCCGCGACATAGTACGTCGCGACCGCGGCCCTTCGCCGCTTAGGGCTTGCAATTATCCACACAATATGCCATGTAAACCGTTGATAGAAACCGTGGGACCCTTAAAATCATGCTGATAGCGATCAATCCAATAAACCCCCAAGCCCGCTTGATCCGGAAAGTGGCGCAAGTGCTTAAAGATGGTGGCATCATTGCCTATCCGACGGATACTTACTATGGCATTGGTTGTGATATCATGAACAAGAAGTCCATAGAGAGGATCTACAGGGTAAAACAGAGAAACAAGAAAAAACCCTTCAGTTTCATCTGCTCTGACCTCAAAAACATCAGCGAGTACGCCAAGGTCTCCAACTACGCATACAAGACCATGAAACGTTTGCTCCCAGGCCCTTACACGTTTGTTCTGGAGGGTTCAAAGCTCGTCCCAAAGATCATGTTAACCCTGCGCAAAACAGCAGGAATTCGAGTGCCAGACCACCCCATTTGTCTGGCACTGGTCAAGGAACTCGGGCATCCCATATTATCCACAACCGCCAATCTCGCTGATGGACCAGCCTACAGCGAGTCTGATCCCTATCTGATCCACGAAACCTTCGGATCTCAGATTGACCTTGTTATAGACGGCGGCCCCGTGCCTGGGGGGCCCTCAAGTGTGGTTTCTCTCATTGATGACACACCTGACGTCATACGGGAAGGATCAGGAGATGTAAGTGTTTTTCGGTAGGTCTCAATCGTTGATGCGGTTGATCAAGCTCCCTGCTGGCTTGAAGTGGACGACCCAACGTGCGGGCACATGAACATTGGCCGCGGTCATCGGGTTTCTTACCTTCATGGGCCTTCGTTTCTTGACTCTCAAGCGACCCAGACCTCTAAGATCAACAGCCTCGCCTCGCATCAAGGCCTGTGCCATGCTCTCAAACATTGTTTCTACCACGGTCAACATATCCTTCTTGGCAATGCCGGGGAAAGCCTTCACCAAGTCCTCAGCGAGATCACGCTTAACCATTGCCTAATGTTCTGCCCGGTAGACAGAGATATCCGGAATGAAGCACCGCCGCGGTTATCTGGTCCAGCACTCCGGTCAAAGTCGAGGACCCCAAAAGGTATTCTAGGAGGGAAAACTTCTTTTCCTTTGCATAAAAAACCGAGGGTTCGCCCTTGATGCCACCCAATTTGCCTGCCAGGCTAATAGCATCTTCCAGATTACCGAGACTGTCCAGCAAACCCAGTTCTCGAGCCTGTTCTCCTGACAAGATACGACCATCGGCAATGGCCTGGACTTCTTCTTTAGGCATTTTTCGACCTTCAGCTACTGCCACCACAAACTGCTCGTGCACGTTGTCAATGAATCCTTGCAATAGTTCTTTTTCTTTGGAAGTCATCTGCCGCAAAGGAGAACCCACGTCCTTGTATTGCCCGCTCTTGAGGACAAAGGCAGCCACTCCTATTTTCTTGAACAGCTCTTCGAAGTTGGCAAATTCCATAATCACGCCAATACTCCCTGTAATCGTGCCAGGATTGGCCATGATATGGTCGGTTGCCAGCGCCACATAATATCCCCCAGAGGCCGCAATAGCCCCCATAGACGCGACAATTTTCTTCAAGTGTTTGGTCTTTTTCACTTCTTCATAGATCTCTTGGGAAGGGCCAACACCGCCTCCGGGAGAATCGATCCTTAAAACGATTGCCTTTATGTCTTTATTGTTACGCAATTCCTTGAGGTGAGTGAGTATAGGCTTGGGATCGGCAATAATTCCCTTAATTTCAATCACGCCAACGTTTTCGCCAAAGTGAAAGGCTGAATTCCTCTTGCCAAGAAAAAAAATGGCCGTCACGCTGATAACAGCGACGGCCCCGATGGTACATATGACTAGCAAGGAAAACAAGACAGGATGTCTTCTTGCAAACATTGCAATATCCCTTTACCAATCAGTAGATTATTTGTAAAAAGTTTTTTGTG
>DAOUWN010000066.1 GCA_030667105.1 Deltaproteobacteria bacterium | reverse complement strand
TTATAATCCTCGAAATACTTCAATGTATTCCTGTGGTTATAATTTTCGCCTTCCTTGATCTTGAAAAAAATATCTCATTCTCAGACAGCCTCCTAGTATCACTCTTTCGGACGCTTTATTTGGCGACCTTGCCATGGAACATCGAATAGGTAAAAAAGCCGTAGTAGTCCGGAAGATTCAAGATGAAATCCGGAGACTCTGGTCGGCAGAGTCGCTGATATTCCACCCAATCGTCCCGTTTCACCTCCGACTGCGGCTCCCCCCAGCGCATCTCAATCAGTGATATCAAGGCACTGCGAATATCATCACCTAGCGGGGCATGAATGTCGCCTACGAAGGTGTGGACCGTGGATTCCTTCAAGCCGGCGTTGCGAAACCAACCCAGCGCGCGCAAGAAGTGCAATTTCGGGCTCACCCCCTTGCCGAACGGAGCAATTCCTGAAGAGGTGGCATTCAGCCGAGCCTCCAACAGGGGATATCCCGGAAGAAGCTGTTGAGAAGACCAGAAAAGGATGACCACCCTGCCACCGGACTTTACCACCCTCGCAGCTTCCTTCAGCAACGGCAGGGGTTGCACAGGAATCAATCCAACGCAGTCCACACTCCATATCCAATCGAAGGTGTCATCTTTGAACGGAAGTTTGTTCAGGTTTCCTTGTTCAAAGGATATTCGTTCTGAAAGACTGGATTTATTTGCAATTTCCTGTGCGTAAGCTAAAAACTCGGTGGACGAATCAAGGCCAGTGACATGCCCGGTTGGTGCCACTGCCTCTGCCAACAACAAGGCATGACTGCCAATCCCGCATCCTCCATCCAGCCCCAGGCTGCCCGAAGGGAGCTGCAGTGCCTGGATCGCTGAACGAATAACCGGCTCTCTCAAAAAATCGGACAGATACAGCTTGCGTGCGTAAGTATCCATTTCAGACACTTTGCTTTGGTTACAATTCCTTTCGTTTCCTATAGAATTCTAGAAACTCAGAGGGAAAACAAATAGTTGTCCCTTCTCTGGATGAAGAAGGATAATGGACTATGTGTTCTTAGCAATTGCCATAGAATTCTTCAGAAGTACACACTTCATGGCCTAATCTCTGGTGGCCTGAAGCCGTCCCCTCTCCATGTCAACCCGGCTCAACAGGATCATCCCCACCACAAAGAACAGGACCAATGAAACAATGGCGTTTCGCGGGTTTTCAGAAAGGTCCGTAACCAGCCCAAAGATCAGGGGGCCAAATATAGAGGCGAACTTTGAGCTGATGGCAAAAAACCCAAAGAACTCTGCTGCCCTATCCTTTGGAATCAACTGCCCGTAAAGGGATCGGCTGATGGCCTGACTACCACCCAATATCAGACCCACAAGCCCACCGAGTATCCAGAATTCTAAAGCGCTTCTCAGGAAATAGGCGTATGTCACAATGCCGACCCACAATACCAATGTGACCATGATGGCGCCTTTGGCCCGGATGCGCTGAGCCAGCCTTGCAAACACAAGAGCCCCTGGCAGTGCGATTAGCTGTGTCATCAGAAGGGTGCCGATTAGGGTACCCGTGTCAAGGCCAAGGGCGGTCTTGCCAAAGATAGCTGCCATCATAATCACCGTTTGAATGCCATCATTATAAATAAGGAAGGCGACAATAAACCACAGCAGATCCCGATATTTTCGAAAACAGCGTAGTGTCCTGAAAAAGCGAGCAAAGCCGTACCTAAGATAAGAGAAGCACTCTGGCTTATCATGCAAACGTCTTGTCTCCGGAACCCAAAGAAAAAGCGGCACAGCAAAAAGCCCCCACCAGATCCCCACAGAGGCAAGGCATATGCGAATGCTCATCGACCTGTCCGGTATTCCAAAAACATCATGATGAGTAATCATCAGCACGTGCAGGGCCAGCAAAAGCCCTCCACCAGCGTATCCAAAGGCATAGCCCTTGCCCGAAACCCAGTCTATTTCCTCTCTAACGGCCACCTCAGGCAAAAAAGCATTATAAAAGGGCATGCTACCGGCAAATCCTATGTTACCCGCCACAAAGAGGATAAGGCAAAACAGCCAGTCCCCTTCTTGAACCAAATACAGAAATAATGTGAAGAAAGCCCCAGCGTAGGTGAAGCCGAAAAGGAATTTTTTCTTGGAACCCGAAAAATCAGCCAATGCTCCAAGGACCGGCGCACACAGGGCTGTCAAAAGCACTGAAAAGGAGACACTGTACGCCCAGAGCCCGCTTGCCGATGTTGCAAAGCTCAATGGGCCACACCGTAATGTGACGCCGCCCTCAGGCACGAGTGAGGCAAAATAGACCGGAAGGATAGCTGCCAGCACACTCGTGGCAAAGGCCGAGTTGGCCCAGTCATACATGCACCAACTGAAGATTACCTGTTTTCTCGTTGGACTCATCTACGGCTCCGTGATATCCCAATAACCGGCGACTAATGACCAGGGACTAACAACCAATGCCCAAGGAACTGACACATATCCTGATAGCTCAAGATGTCTTGACCCGGCTGAAAGAATCCAGGCAAAAGCTGTTGACCCAGGTGCTTGAAAAGAACATGGGGGCCTTTTGTCTCGGAGCAATACTGCCGGACGCCTTCGCTTACGATGTAGCTCCCTTGCGAAAAATTCCCAAAGAAGACTACGTCAAGATCTCTCAGACCCTTCACTCGAGAAAGACTGCCAAAAATGACGAAACGGCCTTAGGCTTATTTGATGCCATTAAGGCCAGCCCTTACAGATGGCCCTTGAAACTGGCATTTGCCGCAGGCGTTGTAACACATACGGTCAGCGATCGTATTATTCACGGAGTTATCGACTATTACACGACAAGGTGGAATCAAAAAGGCACCCCTGCCGTGGCAACGCACCGGCAGTTTGAGACGCTGATCGATATGGCCCTGTTGCGGGAGCTTGACCTCCATCCCAGATGCTTTCAATTGGAAAGTATGGTGAGCGTAGATCGCCCCACGGAGAATTTCCTGTTCCTCTTTTATCTCACACATTTGATGGAAGATACCTGCCCCCTGCGCCCTTGTCTTTTGGGCGCTCTCAGGAGGGCTCACAGACAACAACGTCTTTTCATGAGACTATTTACCGTGAGAGCCTTATACCACATTGTGAATCTGTCTGACAGGCTTGTTGGAGGGCGCATGGAGGCATCGTCCAGTTTGTTCTACCCTGAAATGGTTCGAATCGAGAACTTTCCGATTATGGACAGGCTTGATTTGAGCGCCCTGACTGATGGCGGGGCCTTTTCCGGAACCGTACAAGCGCTCGTAGAAGGAGTTGCTTCCGACGCGCTTGATTACGTCAATGTTGGTTTGCAAAGACTGTAACCATCCCGAATCTCGCATTTGGAGTTACCTTGATTAGTGTTGACACCAATTGTGTAATCTTGTAACTAGCCCATGCATAAAATCATTGGCAAGCCACAACATTCGTAGTGGAGTCCACAGAATTGCTCGAAAAGGTCGCAAACGAAGACTGTTATTGCTTTTCATGACCCTTTGCCATGTTGTTTATGCAACTATAGGGAATAGTCTTCCTTGAACTAATGTGACAAATGCGTAAGTACCTCATCATAGCCGCCTGCTGTATTGTCCTGATTGTGGGTGGATTTTGGTTTGTTTCCAGGCAACGCGAACAACTCGTAAAACACCCCGAGGGTGTGCCTGTTTTACCAGCGAAAAAAAGGGTGCTGATTCCTCCGGAAAAAATCATTGACTATGGCAAGCTGAAAGAAGAAAGCGACCAGGCTCTGACTGAACTGATGAAAGAGCGCAAAGCGCCATATGGCATTGACAAGAGCATTGATATGATTGTGAAGTCAGATGAATCTATCAAGGTCGGAGACAAAACTGTTCGAATGAAAAAGATCCTGGATGAGATCCAACTCAAGCAGGGAGAGATCCTCGAAACAGATCTGGAAACCGGGGCCGCGCAAGAGAAGATCCGCGAATATGGGATTCATGTGGTTCAGCCAATTGACAACATATGGGATATTCACTTCCGGCTTCTCAAGGATTATTACGAACACAAGGCGATACAGCTTTCCCCCCTGGCTGATGAACCGGACTATTTCGGACGTAGCTCCGGCGTTGGCAAGATATTGAAATTTTCCGAACATATGGTGTACATATTCAATCTGAAAAACGGGAAACTCGAAACAGATCTTGACCTGATATATCCATTGACCAAAGTTGTCATCTACAATATGGGTTATATATTTGCCCTGTTAGACCGGATCGATTACAAAGATGTTAACCGGATCGAGTTCGATGGTGAAACCTTGTGGTTGCCCGCCGAGCAATAATGATAAAATCGCTGCGCGATTTTATGTGAAGCGGCTGCACCACTGAATAAAACTCCAGTATTCCAACATTCCATCCGGGCTGGCGTCACAATACTGATAAGAAAAAAATCTATATGATCCTATAGATCCTGTCTGGCTCATCAACGGAACGAGCAATGATTAAGAGATATACCCGGCAGTCCATGGGCTGTATATGGACGGAAGAGAACAAGTTCCAAACCTGGCTTGAGGTCGAGATTCTTGTTTGTGAGGCCCTGGCCGGAATGGGTGAAATCCCGAAGAAGGCCGCGCAAAATATCCGCAAAAAAGCGCGCTTTTCCATTGAAAGGATCGACGCTATTGAGGCCGAGATCAAGCACGATGTGATTGCCTTTTTAACCAATGTGGCAGAAAGCGTTGGCCAGGACTCAAGGTATATCCACTTTGGGCTCACGTCCTCGGATATTCTGGATACGGCAATGGCGGTCAGACTGCGGCAGGCATCTAAAATTATCTTAAAGGACTGTTACCTTCTGCTGGCCACCCTGAAGAAAAAGGCATTGACACATAAGAACACCGTTATGGTGGGCCGATCTCACGGCATCCATGCCGAACCCATCACCTTCGGCCTGAAGTTGGCCCTCTGGTACGACGAGATGCGGCGAAACCGCCGGAGAATGGAACAGGCCCTGGAAACCATCAGTGTCGGCAAGATTTCAGGGGCTGTTGGCACTTTTGCCAGTGTTTCACCAAGGGTCGAAGCCCATGTGTGCAGAAAGCTGGGGCTCAAGCCGGCTCCTGTATCCACACAGATCATCCAAAGGGATCGCTATGCCGAGTACTTTTGCACGCTTGCCATCATAGCCTCGACAATAGAAAAGATGGCGGTGGAAATCCGGCACCTTCAAAGAACAGAGGTCTCGGAAGCAGAGGAATATTTCTCAAAAGGACAAAAAGGCTCTTCGGCCATGCCACACAAACGCAACCCCATATCATCGGAGAATCTTTCTGGCTTGGCAAGGCTGGTTCGCTCCAATGCGTCTGCAGCATTGAACAATGTAGCCCTTTGGCACGAGCGTGACATCAGCCATTCTTCTGTGGAGAGAGTGATCATCCCGGACACCACAATTCTTGTTGACTACATGTTGCACCGTATGACAGAAATCATCCGCCATCTAGTGCTCTATCCTGAACGGATGCAACACAACTTGGAGCTGACCCGTGGTCTCATATTTTCGCAGCAGATACTCCTTGCCTTGGCCAAGGGGGGGGTCAGCAGGGAGCAGGCATACAAGATGGTTCAGAAACAGGCCATGCGTGCGTGGAAGGAGAATAAGAATTTTGAGGATCTCGTGAAAAACGATCCTGAAATTGCAAAGCATCTAGGAAACAAGCAAGTTGAGAAAATATTTGATGTTGACTTCCAACTGAGACATGTGGATACCATATTTGCCCGTGTCTTTGAAAGCTCAAAACTCAAAGTTCAATGAACCTAAAGGCAATAGCCTCTGTGTTCAACGAACTTGATAAGCTCCATTTGCAATCGTCAGTTTTCCTTCAAGCTTTGAGCTTTCACCTTTGAGCTTTCAGCTTCAATATTGGCTTGACGTGGTGTTCGGACAAAAAAGGATGCATTGCGAAGATCTTAAGAAAAGCCGGAAAGACGTTACCTGTGCTCTTTGTCAACCCAAGATCTTCATTTTTCTTGCAGCTATTCTGTTGCTGTTTACCGCAAATTGCACTAGTGTGGGTCGGTTTGTTGAATCCTCCAAACCCTATCATACAGAGACTTACAAGAGCGTTTCTGACAAGTGGAGCCGCGAGGCCCGCATATATCGGGGGTTTGAGGTAAAGCTCATCGTCTCGGCTACTTTCAAGTCACATGAATTTCGCCGTGCTTATGCTGATGAGTACGCAGAGGCGCATAAGCTGACATCTCAGGAGAAAAAACAATTTATGGAAGACCAACTCGGCGCTGCTACCCTTGGCCATGAGTTTCTAATGGCAAGCTTTGTGCCTGAAGAAAAGTGGGATGATTTTGACAAGTTCAAATCGATGTGGAGTCTTTATCTGGTTAACGACAAGGACGAGCGCGTGGCGCCTGTTGAAGTAAGGCGGGTTAAGCAACATAATGCCGTCACGCCTCACTTCTATCCCTATATCACGCCATGGAAGTCAATATACACTGTAAGGTTTCCTTACGACATAGCTGATGGTGACCGCCCGTTTATTGGAGATAACACAAAGGAAGTTAAGCTCGTCATCACGAGCGTACTCGGTACAGCCGAAATGCATTGGAAGCTGAAGTAATCCTGAATCAAAATTACACTTTTTTGAAGGAACAAGAATACAACCACGAAAACACGAAAGGACGAAGACACGAAAGGGAGAATGGATGAAATGGATAGAGGTATTTGACATGGATGTTTTTCGTGATTTCGTGTTTTCGTGGTTGAAAAATTTGTAAAGGAGGTATTTATCTTGATTGACATTGCGTATGCCATGGGCACTGGAGGAGAAGCGTCGGGTCAGGGCGGATTTGGGGCCTTTGTTCCTCTGATCCTAATGTTTGTGATATTCTATTTCCTGTTGATCCGACCCCAACAAAAGAAACAGAAAAAGCACCGCGAGATGATCGGCAACCTGAAAAAGGGAGACCGCATCATAACAAGCGGTGGGCTTTACGGACGCATCACTGGAATTACGGACACGGTTATAACGGTTGAGATCTCCGAAAAGGTGCGTGTCAAGATAGCCAGGGCCAACGTATCAGGCCTGACGCAAACCGACAACCCGAGCCCCAAATAGAGTCAAGGAGCAATTGATTGAAACAACTTAAGTGGAAGTTATTCTTGATTGTCGGACTCGTTGCCGTGGCATGCATCTATGTGGCACCTTCTCTCTTTCCAGCGGTGCCGGGGTGGTGGACGTCTATTGGAATACTTCCGTCGGAAAAGGTTCGCCTCGGGCTGGATCTTCAGGGCGGCGTACATCTTGTGCTGGAGGTCCAAACTCAAAAAGCCGTTGAAAACAGGATAGAACGTACAGCCGAGGACCTGCGGGCGGCTATGAAAAAGGCGAAAATACGACCGGTCGATATTGGCCGCCCTACCGACACACGAATATCGGTTCGGATCCTGAAGCAAGAAGATATTGAACCCTTTGACAACATGCTTGACAAGGATTTCGGAGTACTCCGTGAGGTTTCCAGGACCTCAGAGGGTCAAGGCCTCGCAATACAACTCGACCTGCCTGATCGGGAAGTGGAGTACATAAAAGAAATGGCTACAAAACAAGCCATGGAAACCATTCGAAATCGTATTGATCAGTTTGGTGTAAGCGAGCCGGACATACGCCGTCAAGGGGAAAATCGAATTTTGATACAACTGCCCGGAATCAAAGACCCCCAGAGAGCCATAAACCTGATCGGCAAAACAGCTCTGCTTGAATTCAAGCTGGTCGACGAATACCATGACGTGGAGGAAGCCCTGAAAGGGCACGTGCCACCGAATGATTTGCTCCTTTACGAGGTAGTTGAAGACAAAGACACGGGACGAACCAGAAAAACACCCTTTCTGGTCCAAAAACGAACATATTTGACTGGAGAGTACCTCACCGATGCGAGGGTTCAAATTGATTCTCAGTTTAACGAGCCCTATGTGACGATTGACTTCGACAAAAAGGGGGCCCGCCTTTTCGAACGCATTACCGAAGCAAATGTTAAAAAGCGCTTGGCCATTGTGCTCGACAACCACATCTACTCGGCCCCTGTTATTCAGGAAAAAATCAGTGGAGGCCATGCACGCATTACGGGAAATTTCACGACTGAAGAGGCTCACGATCTGGCCATCGTGCTGCGGGCCGGAGCCCTTCCCGCCCCGGTTCAGATCCTTGAAGAACGCACGGTTGGCCCTTCCTTGGGCCGCGACTCGATTCAAAAAGGCATTGTTTCCATGTGCGTTGGAGGGATACTTGTGCTCCTGTTTGTCGGGATCTATTACAAAGGCGCCGGCATGATTGCAAATATCGCTCTCTTCTTAAATATCATTCTCATTGCTGCAGCGCTGGCTGCATTTCAGGCAACGCTGACACTGCCGGGCATTGCGGGAATTATCCTCACTATCGGCATGGCTGTGGATGCCAATGTAATTATCTTTGAGCGTATTCGGGAGGAAGTGCGTTTAGGCAAGACTCCCAGGGCTGCAGTGGACGCAGGCTATGCCAAGGCCACACTGACTATATTGGATGCAAACGTTACGACTTTGATTGCAGCCTTGGTCCTCTTTCAGTTCGGGACCGGACCTGTGAAAGGCTTTG
>DAOUWN010000051.1 GCA_030667105.1 Deltaproteobacteria bacterium | reverse complement strand
TGGCCAATGCAAGGATAATGCCCACTGACCCAGTGCCAAGATCCAATATTGTAAAGCGCTTTGATGATAGTTGCCGTGGTATGATCGAAAGGGCAGTCTCCACCAATATTTCGGTCTCGGGACGAGGGATTAACACATCACGTGTCACCTTCAAATCGAGTGACCAGAATCCCTTCTCGCCCACAATGTAGGCAACGGGCTCCCTCTGCAGTCGTCTCTGGATAAGTCCCTTAAAAACTGCCAGTTCTCTGGCTTCCAAGGGGCGATCGTAATGCACGTAAAGATCCACCCTTTCCATGTCAAGGGTGTGAGCCAGAAGAATCTCGGCAGTGGAGCGCGGTTGATCAATATGGTGAGATTTGAAGTAACCTGTGGCCCATTTAAGAAGTTTCAGGGTGGTCCAGGCCTCAGGCGGCATTCCTCGACTCTGTTTCGACGTTCTGAATGGCAAGGGCTTGATGATGGGTTACAAGGGCATCTATGATTTCTCCAATGTCTCCTTCAAGGACACTCTCCAGTTTGTATAGGGTGAGACCGATGCGGTGATCGCTTATCCGACCCTGAGGAAAATTGTACGTCCTGATACGCTCGCTTCGATCCCCCGTGCCAACCTGACTCTTACGATCCGCAGATATCTTTTCATTCTGCTCGGAAAGCATCTTTTCGTAAAGACGGGCCCGCAGGACCTTCATGGCCTTAGCCCTGTTCTTATGCTGCGATTTTTCGTCCTGACAACTCACTACTACCCCCGTGGGAAGGTGAGTTATGCGCACGGCTGAATCAGTTGTGTTTACACTCTGTCCCCCAGGACCGGTGGAGCGGAAGACATCCACTCTGATTTCGTCCGGCTCTATTTTCACATCCACCTCTTCAGCCTCGGGGAGAACAGCCACAGTGACGGCAGAGGTATGGATCCTTCCCTGGGATTCGGTCACAGGCACACGCTGGACCCTGTGAGTGCCGCTTTCGTATTTGAGACTACTGTAAGCCCCTTTGCCCTTGATTAGGGCAATGATCTCTTTGAGCCCCCCTACGCCAGTAGCATGGCTGCTCAAGATCTCCACCTTCCAGCCAATGCTTTCTGCATACTTGCTGTACATCTTGAAAAGGTCTGCGGCAAAAAGCCCGGCCTCTTCACCGCCAGTGCCGGCCCGGATTTCCAAAACGACATTCTTTTCGTCGTTTGGATCCTTTGGTATCAGGAGCCACCCCAAGTCGCCTTCTAGCTCTTTGAGGCGCTCTGTGGAACTCTGGATATCTTCTCTTGCCAGTTCCTTGATCTCCTCATCACCCTCCTTGAGCAGATCCTTGGATTCTTCGATATCCTCGGCCACCTGTTTGTATTTGCGAAAGACGGAAACGATCTTGCTCAACCCCGCATGTTCCATACTATAGTGCTTATAGGCCTGTTGGTCTTTTATGACTTCGGGATCACTGAGAAGCCCTTCGAGCTTGTCAAAGCGTTCCTCAACCCCTGCTAGCTTATCAAACATTTTTCTTGTTCGCCTCAAAATTGGCATACTTCTTTCGGAACCGTTCAATGCGACCGGCAGTGTCTACCAATTTCTGTTTTCCGGTAAAAAAGGGGTGGCACTTCGAGCAAATTTCAACTCGGATGTCCTTCTTTGTAGATCCTGCCTCCACCACATTGCCGCACGCACAATGAATTGCAGTCTGATAATAATCAGGATGTAAGTCCTTCTTCATGTATTACCTCCATAATTCGTTGAGTAGTTGAATGGTCGAATGGTTGAGAGGCCCTGCACTATTTGACGACTGAACCACTCAACCATAGTAACTAACTGTTCATCAAGTCCAAGAAATATTTATTATTATCAGTTCCCTTCATCTTTTCAAGCAAAAACTCCATGCTGTCTACAGGATTCAAGGATGACAGCAGCTTTCGCAAGATCCAGACGCGGTTCAGGACCTCGGGTTCGAGAAGCAGCTCCTCCTTTCTGGTCCCTGACCGGTTGATGTCAATGGCAGGAAATATCCGTTTATCAGAGAGCTTTCGGTCCAACTGCAACTCCAGGTTGCCAGTCCCCTTAAACTCTTCAAAAATCACCTCATCCATTCGGCTTCCCGTGTCAACAAGAGCTGTGGCAATGATGGTAAGGCTCCCTCCCTCTTCTATGTTGCGGGCAGCGCCAAAAAAACGTTTCGGCCGATGCAGTGCATTGGAGTCCACTCCACCGGACAGGATTTTGCCACTTGGCGGAACCACGGTGTTGTACGCACGGGCAAGGCGGGTGATACTGTCCAACAGGATGACCACATCACGTTTGCTCTCCACCAGTCGCTTGGCCTTCTCAAGCACCATCTCAGCCACTTGCACGTGCCTCTGGGGCGGTTCATCAAAAGTGGAACTAATCACCTCTGCCTTCACCGAACGCGCCATGTCAGTAACCTCTTCCGGGCGTTCGTCGATAAGCAGAACGATCAGAACAACATCCTTGTGGTTTGCGTTGATGCTATTTGCAATGTTTTGCAATAACATGGTCTTGCCGGTCCTCGGGGCTGACACGATCAGGCCCCGCTGACCAAACCCTATGGGCGTCAGCAGATCCATTATCCGCATGCAATAGTTGTCGGGTTCTCTTTCAAGCATGATTCTCCGCTCAGGATACAAGGGGGTTAGATTGTCAAAGAGTATCTTATCCCTTGATTTTTCAGGATCTTCAAAGTTAACCGCTTCCACCTTAAGAAGGGCAAAATACCGCTCATTATCCTTGGGCGGCCGAATCTGTCCCGAAACTGTGTCGCCGGTGCTCAGGTTAAAACGCCGGATCTGGGACGGTGAGATATAGATATCATCAGGTCCGGGCAGGTAACTATAGTCCGTTGCCCTGAGAAAGCCAAATCCGTCTGGCAGAATCTCGAGAACGCCCTCCCCATAAATCAAGCCGTTTTGTTCGGTTTGTGCTTGCAGAAGCGCAAAAATTACCTCCTGTTTTCGCATGCTTGAGGCGCCATCGACATTGAATTTTCTGGCCATTGAAGTCAGTTCGCTGACTTTCAAGGCCTTTAACTCCACTAAGTTCATAGATTTCTTTCCTTTAGTCGGTTAGTAAAGAATCCGCGCCCGGGAGGACGTGGTTTCACATATTTACAAAAAAACTTTGGCATCCTTCATTGAAATCAAAAAGTAATTGACACTGTCTGGGTGTTAACTTGTGTACTCAGGTAGACGGACATCTAATGGAATGATGGAAAATGAAAAATGCCAAAACTTTTTACCAAAAACCGCATGGTCCCGGAAACATGGCAAGACAAGAGCAATCACGCTGTTATGTAGGGACACTATCTGATAAAAGGATTGTTTCCTCTTTCTGAATAAAGGGGGCTAAGTGGCAGTGTCTTTTGTCTGTGATATATAAAATGAAGAAACTGTTTGGTTTTTCTTTATGTATGCTCTCCGCAGGTAGGATTTTGATAATATTTTATGACACGTCTGACAGTATGTCAAGCCTTTTCACTGCCATGACGCATGTTTTTCCCTATGGCTTTTTCCTGTTTTCCGGTCTCAGGGCACGAACCGCAGCTCCAGCTTGCCACATCTCGGAGTTTTTCATCTCTTCCAGCTCTTCTGCGAGCCTTTCACTATAATCCGGCGCACTGTTGGCTTCAAGCACGAGCTTGGTCTCTTGTCCCGAAACCACACTCTGGTAAAGCTCCTCAAAGACAGGTGTGACCGCATCGCGGAATCTGTGCCTCCAATCCAGCGCTCCTCTCTGGGCCGTTGTGCTGCAGTTGTAATACATCCAGTCCATGCCGTTTTCAGCCACAAGGCGAATCAGGCTCTGGGTCAACTCTTCTACCGTTTCGTTGAATGCCTCGCTGGGGCTGTGTCCGTGTTTGCGCAATATACTGTACTGGGCCTCAAACACGCCCTCCAGGCAGCCCATAAGAACCCCGCGCTCTCCGGTCAGGTCACTGTACACCTCATTTTTGAAGGTCGTCGGAAAAAGGTATCCGGACCCGATGGCTATGCCTAACGCAATGGCTCTCTCCTTTGCCCGGCCAGTAAAATCCTGATAAACCGCGTAACTTCCGTTGATGCCGCTTCCGTCCAGGAAATTCAATCGCACATTTCTTCCAGAACCCTTTGGAGCAACCAGAATTACGTCAATGTTATTCTGGGGCACCACTCCGGTCTGATCGCTGTACACAATGGAAAAACCGTGGGAAAAATAGAGGGCATCCCCCTTTTTCAGCAACGGTTTCAGCCTCGGCCAGACTGCCATCTGGCCGGCATCAGATATGAGATACTGGACTATGGTAGCCCGCTCGGCCGCCTCTTCCAACGAAAAAAGGGTCTCGCCCGGCACAAAACCGTCGTGGACAGCCTTTTGCCAGGACTTGCCACCCTCGCGCTGGCCCACGATGACCGAAATCCCATTATCTTTCATGTTCAACGCCTGGGCAGGACCCTGCACACCATAGCCCAGAACTGCCACAGTCTCATCACCAAGGACCTCTCTCGCTTTGTCCAAAGGAAATTCTTCCGGGGTCACCACGTCCTCCCAGACACCACCAAAATTGATCTTTGCCATAGGTATCCTCCTTGTTCTATAAAATCGCCTAGCGATTTTATTTTTTCTCCCTCGCCAGCGCAATCGCCCCTGTACGGGCAATCTCCTTAACCCCCATGGGCTTTAGAAGGCTCAAGATGGCTGCAAGCTTCTCGGCCGTACCGGTCACTTCGAGCGTGTAGTGCGTGGGACTCACGTCAACGACTTTGCACCTGAAAATATCAACAATTCTCAAGAGTTCCGCCCTGGAATCTGCTTTGGTCTTGACTTTGACCAGGGCCATTTCACGCTCCACATATTCCGTTCCTGTCAGGTCATGGACCTTCATGACGTTAATAAGCTTGTTGAGCTGTTTCATAATCTGTTCTGCAACGGCATCGTCTCCCCGCGTGACCAGTGTCATGCGGGAAACCAGGGGGTCAAGGGTCTCTGCCACACACAGGCTCTCTATGTTGAAACCGCGGCCACTAAACAGGCCTGCCACTCGGGAAAGCACCCCCGGCTCATTGTCCACCAACAGCGATATCGTATGTTTCTGCATAAGTAATCTCCGTTTTAGACTAGAAGCATTTCACTTAAAGCGGCCCCTGCAGGGACCATGGGGTACACACCTTCTTCGCGAGCCACCCAGAAGTCCATTATGGCAGGACCCGGGCTCTTGAGCCCTTGCTTGAGTACGGAAACAACCTCTTCGGGCTTCGTGGCCTTCAAGCCTAAGGCCCCATAGGCCTCGGCAAGCTTCGCAAAATCAGGGGCGTATTCCATGTCTGTAGCTATGTAGCGCTTTTTGTAAAAGAGTTCCTGCCACTGCCGTACCATGCCAAGATACCTGTTATTTAAGATAACCACCTTCACCGGCAAGTTGTATTGCACGGCCGTGGCCAGCTCCTGGATATTCATCTGAATACTCCCGTCTCCAGCCACGTCTACCACCAGTCTATCAGGGCAAGCCACCTGCGCCCCAATGGCAGCAGGCAAACCAAAACCCATACACCCAAGTCCGCCAGAGGTAATGAAACAATTTGGGCGATCAAAGTGGTAATACTGAGCCGCCCACATTTGGTTCTGTCCCACCTCAGTGGTAATGATGGCTTTGCCTTTTGTCAGTTCGTAGAGCTTTTCAATTACATACTGGGGTTTTATTGCATCTCCCTGTTCATATCTTAATGGCTGGGTACTTTTCCATTTCTCGATCTGGTCAAGCCATGGCTTTCGGCTTTTTTTGGAAAACCTCACCTTTTCATCATCAAGGAGGCCGTTAATCTCCATTAGGGAGGCCCTGCAATCACCAACGATCGGGACCGTAACAGGGATATTCTTGCTGATAGAAGTAGGGTCGATATCAACATGGATGATCTTTGCATTTGGTGCAAACGCTTCAACCTTGCCGGTCACCCTGTCATCAAAGCGCACACCAATGCCGATTAAGAGGTCGCATCTCTCGGTCGCCATGTTGGCGCGGTATGTACCGTGCATACCCAGCATTCCTAGCCAGAGAGCATCGGTCCCCGGAAAACCGCCAAGACCCATTAGAGAGGCTGTGACCGGAGCGTGCAATTTCTTGGCAAAGTTGGTCAATTCCTTGGATGCCCCCGAAAGGATGACTCCGCCTCCGGAAAAAACAACCGGTCTTTTTGCTTTCTTAATAAGCTCCACCGCCCGCCGCAATTGCTTAACATTGGGCTTATACGTGGGATTGTAGGAGGGCATCCTGGGTTTCGGCAAGGATTTGTATCTTGCCTTGCCTTGACTCACATCCTTGGGAAGATCGACCAAGACCGGACCTGGGCGTCCTGATCGCGCAACATGAAAGGCCTCTTTCAGTACTCTGGCAAGGTCATCTGTACGTTTCACAAGATAGTTGTGCTTGGTGCAAGGCCGGGTGATTCCTACAATATCGACTTCCTGGAAGGCATCGTTTCCGATTAGCTTGGTGGGCACCTGGCCTGTGAGCGCAACTACCGGAATAGAATCCATATAGGCAGATGCAAGCCCGCTAACGGTGTTCGTGGCCCCAGGACCGGAGGTGACCAGGCAAACGCCCACACTGCTCTTTGCCCGCGCGTAGCCGTCTGCCGCATGGGCCGCCCCCTGTTCGTGGCGCACCAGGATATGCTGTATATCCGTCCTGGCGAGCTCGTCAAAAATGTCAATAATAACGCCGCCCGGGAAACCAAAGATGGTCTTAACGCCCTCTTCCTTCAGGACGGCCATGATGATCTGTGCTCCTGTAAGTGTTTTCACTCTATTTTCTCCTGTTACTCACAAATAATTGAGGGATTCAGCAATTGAATGGATTTCCGCCAATTCCCTGGCCCAGACCGGGGGATTCCCCCGGGGACATTCTCGAACTCCTGTCGCGCCAGGGCGGGCCTGAATTCCTCAATTCTGGATTCCTCAATTCCTATCATCTCACCACAGCTCCCTCTCCCCCAGATGACACCGCGCGAGCGTATCGCGCCATATATCCCCTGGAAATCTTGGGCTTGGGACGACGCCATTTTGAAAGCCTCTCCTCAATCTCCTTGTCAGAAACCTTTAGTGTAATACGCCGTTTGGGAATATTGATGTCGATCCTGTCACCGTCTTTAACAATGGCAATCACCCCGCCCTCCATGGCTTCGGGTGATACATGCCCTATGGCGGCCCCACGGGTTCCCCCGGAAAATCTGCCGTCAGTGATCAAGGCCACGTCAGCATCAAGGCCCATACCCGAGATGGCAGACGTGGGCACGAGCATCTCACGCATCCCTGGTCCGCCTTTGGGCCCCTCATAACGGATAATCACCACATCCCCTTTGTTAATACTGCCTGCCATAATGGCAGAGGCGGCCTTTTCCTCGCTGTCAAAAACGCGGGCAGGTCCCTCATGGCAAAGCATTCGTCGCACCACCGCAGATTGCTTCACCACGCATCCTGAAGGAGCCATGTTGCCGAAAAGCGCTGCAAGACCACCTTGCCTGTGATACGGTCTTTCCATGGGACGAATGACACTTCTATCCATGATTCGGCAATCTTCGATATTCTCTTTGACCGATCTGCCTGTAACAGTCAGGCATTTCACATTGATTAGCCCTTTTCGTGATAGTTCCTTCATCACGGCGCCCACACCGCCGGCCCGGTCCAGATCCTCCATGTAATGTCTTCCTGCCGGACTCAGACTGCACAGGTGAGCTGTCTTTTCACTCACACGATTAAAGGCATCAAGATCGATTCTGACACCAGCCTCCGCGGCAATGGCCATTAAATGCAGAACCGTGTTGGTAGAACACCCCAGGGCCATATCTACCGCCATGGCATTTGCAAATGCGTCCTCAGTCATGATTTTTTGAGGCGTTATATTCTTTTTCAGAAGCATCATTATCTTCATCCCTGCCTCTTTGGCCAGACGCGTGCGTGCGGCCATAACGGCCGGAATGGTACCGTTGCCAGGAAGCCCCATGCCGATGGCCTCAGTCAGGCAATTCATGGAATTGGCCGTAAACATGCCTGCACAGGAGCCGCACGTGGGACATGCGGTGTCCTCCATATTCGCCAGTTCCGCCTCAGTCATCTTGCCGGATCTGACAGCCCCTACCCCTTCAAATACACTCACGAGGTCTACCTTCTTCCTGTCATGCGTGCCGGCCAGCATAGGGCCCCCACTCACCACAATGGCGGGTAAATCCAGCCGAGCTGCTGCCATGAGCATCCCAGGCACAATCTTGTCACAGTTTGCAACCATCACCATAGCATCAAAGGCATGAGCAATGGCCATCACCTCAATGGAGTCTGCTATCAGATCTCGGCTTGCAAGAGAGTACTTCATCCCAATGTGATTCATGGCAATGCCATCGCAAATCCCAATGGTGCCAAAAGCCATAGGTGTGCCGCCCCCCATGCGGATACCCGCTTTTACGGCAGAGACAATCCGCTCCAGCTCAACGTGGCCGGGTATGATATCGTTGGCCGAATTTGCAATCCCCACCAAAGGCCTGCGCAGCTCTTCATCCGTATACCCCATGGCCTTAAACAAGGCACGATGAGGAGATCGCTCCACGCCCGATTTTACGCTGTCACTTTTCATCCGTATCCTCCGGAGACGTTATTTGCAATAATGTCTAATCCGGCCAAGCATGAACCAAATAGGCTTCATTTCGTGCTTTCGTCCTTTCGTGTTTTCGCGGTATATGGTTTTTTCACGATTGACGATTCCCTGTTCACGACTTTCAAATCAAATGTGCGAAAGCTTATACTGAAAACTATCCTCCAGGGCCTGCCAACTTGCCTCAATGATATCTGTAGAAACTCCAATGGTGCTCCACACGCGCTTCTGGTCCCGAGAATCGATGAAGACCTTTACGCGGGCTGACGTTCCGTCCCGGCCCTCAATCACCCTGACCTTAAAATCAACAAGCTGCATCTTTTCTAAATCCACGAGGAAGAATTTATTCAGGGCCTTCCTCAAGGCATTATCCAGGGCGCTTACCGGACCGTCTCCTTCTGCCGCAGTGATTTCCTGTTGATCACCCACGCAGACCTTAATGGTAGCATATGCCCTGCAAGGAAGATCCTTATCCTTTTCAATGGCTACTCGGAACGATTCCAGGTGAAATAGCGGTTCGAACTGACCCGTAAGCCTTTTCAGCAAAAGTTCAAATGATCCTTCGGCCGCATCAAACTGATACCCCTCGTGCTCCAATCGCTTTATCTCCGTGGCGATCCTCCTGCTGTCAAAGCCATCTCCTCCCAGCTCAACTCCAAGTTCCCGGGCCTTATAATCCACGTTGCTCTTGCCACATAGATCGGACATGAGGACACGACGCTCATTTCCAATGGCCTCTGGCTCCATGTGTTCATAGGCCTTTGGCGTCTTCATGATGGCGTTTACGTGGATCCCCCCTTTATGGGCAAAGGCGCTTGCTCCCACAAAGGGGCGCCCGTTAAAGGGGGTCATGTTCGCCACTTCGCTCACATAGCGCGAAAGTTCCGTAAGCCTGCGCAGATTCTCATCTCTTACACATGGAAGCCCCATCTTGAGTTGGAGGTTGGGGATAACTGAGGTCAAATCCGCATTTCCACACCGCTCCCCGTAGCCATTCACAGTTCCCTGGACCATGACAGAGCCGAGGCGAACCGCAGTCAACGTGTTGGCAACAGCAAGACCACAGTCGTTGTGGGCATGGATGCCGACCTTGGCTGAAATCTTCGGACAGGCCTGCTCCATGATTTCCTGTATCTCTGACGGAAGTGTTCCTCCGTTTGTGTCACACAGCACAATGAAATCAGCGCCAGCTGAAACCGCTGCCTCTATCGTTTGTGAGGCATATTCCGGATTGTTCTTGTAACCATCAAAGAAATGCTCGGCATCGTAGATGACCTCTCGACCGTGAGATCGAAGGAAGGCCACAGTGTCGTAGATCATGGCCAGATTTTCCTTCATAGTATTAGCCATAACCTTCTTGACGTGGAGATCCCAACTCTTTCCAAAGATGGTGACAACAGGGGTTTCGGACTCGACAAGCGCCTTTAGATTCGCGTCTTGCTCACAAGGTGTTTTAGGTCTTCTCGTGCTTCCAAAGGCCGCCAGGCGTGCTTGTTTGAAAGAAATCCCTTTAGCCAGTTCAAAAAAGCGTGTGTCTGTCGGATTTGAGCCCGGCCACCCGCCCTCGATGTAATGCAAACCCACATCATCCAGCTTTTGGGCAATTCGGACTTTGTCCTCAGCAGAGAAACTGATCTTCTCACCCTGCGAACCGTCTCTCAGTGTTGTGTCATAAACCAGAATTGATTCCATAGCGCAACCCCTCATGCAACGACCCTTAATT
>DAOUWN010000282.1 GCA_030667105.1 Deltaproteobacteria bacterium | reverse complement strand
GGAGTCCAGAGCCTTTGTAACTAGCTGAATAAACTGGATTCCGGCTTTCGCCGGAATGACAGAAAGAGGTGTTTTTCGACTTTTTACGAGACCGTCAATACTGATGAAGTCGTAAAAAGTCGTCACTCCGGTGAAAACCGGAGTCCAGAGCCTTTGTAACTAGCTGAATAAAATGGATTCCGGCTTTCGCCGGAATGACAGAAAGAGGTGTTTTTCGACTTTTTACGAGACCGTCAATACTGAGGTTAAGAAAACGCAAATCCCTGGGCTGCGTATCAGGAGGCATCATGGGAAAGACATATTGTTTGACAGGAACAACACGGCTATGGCGTCCGGCCGCCTTGTTCGTGTTTTTGGGCCTTGTGTTTTTTTTAAGCGGTCACGCATACGGCGAAACAGAGGCGGAGCCATTACCTGAAAGCGCTGCCGGTGTTGTCGAAAGCGATTGCATTGACAGGACTATTCCTTCCAAGCCCAATGACCTCTTTGTTGTTTTAAAAAATGGGCTCACTGTGCTTATCCGTGAGTCCCACGGCTCAAACGTGGTTTCCTGTCAGGTCCTCGTCAAGACAGGTTCTATTTTTGAGGGCGAGCGGATGGGAGGGGGGCTCTCACATTACCTGGAACACGTGGTTTCCGGCGGGACCACCTCCAGGTTCACGGAAGCCGAAATCAAGGAGAGGCTCCAGGATATAGGCGGCGCCACAAATGCTTATACCAGCTATGACGACACAGTCTACTTTATCAATACGACAAGTGCACACTATCAGGAGGCCCTTAAACTCCTTTTGGCGTATGTGACTGACTGTCAATTCAATGATGCAGAATACCAGAGAGAAAAGGCCGTCATCCTTCAGGAGTTTCAGTTGGGGGAGAACGACACCTCCCGGCAGTTATGGCACTCATTTGTAAAGACAGCGTACCGAAAGCATCCGATTCGGCATCCCGTAATAGGCGAAAAAGAGGTCTTTCTTAAAATGGACAAGGATGACCTCATGGCACACTACCGCCGTTGGTATACGCCTGAAAACATGGTTATTGCTGTGGCAGGCAACGCGGACAAAGAAGATGTGCTGAAAGTTGTCCTCGAGTTGGTAGGCAGCCTTAAGAGAACTGAAAATCCCCCATATGTCCTTCCAAAAGAACCACGGCAGTTTTCTTCGCGCAAGGTGGCCAAGACCCTGGCAATAGCAAGGCTGACAAAAGCTCTTTTGGGCTTTCGAACCATCCCTCTGACAGATCCTGACCTCTATGCCCTTGACGTGCTGGCAGTGATCATGGGCGATGGCCGTACTTCAAGGCTTTATCGACGAATTAAGGACGAAAAGAGGCTCGTTCTTTCCATCAACGCATCGAGCTGGACCCCGCCCTATGCTGAAGGGCAATTTTCGGTTTCCATGAGTCTTTCCGGGGAGAATCTGTCGGAAGCCGTGGACGCGGTATGGAATGAACTCTCTGATCTGAAGGAAAACCTCGTTGAGGAGGATGCCTTGAGCCGGGCGAAGAATATCGTTGCGGCAGACCATGTTTTCGGACTGCAGTCCGCAGCAAGCCAGGCCGCTCGGTTGGCCTCGGATTGGGTGGCCACAGGGGATCCCTATTTTAGCGAGACCTATGTGTCGAAGATCAGGGAAGTTACCCGTGAGGAACTGAGAGGGGTTGCCAGGAAGTATTTTCAGCGGGATAGAATGACTCTTGCAGTAGTTAACCCACCTTCGGCCGTAACTGAGAAGGGCGATTTCCAGCCTGTCGAGCCCCCTGGGTCGGGAATTGAGGCACGGGTGCTGCCCAATCAGATGACGCTTCTGTTGAAACGGAACTCGGCTGTCCCTGTTGTTTCCTTCAAGTTTCTTGTAAAAAGTGGGCTTCGATTCGAACCGGTTGATAAACCAGGTCTTTCTCATTTTATGGCAAGTCTTTTAACCAAAGGGACTACAAGCCGGACCAAGTTTGAAATCGCCAAGACCCTCGAAGATCTGGGAGGACATATTACGGCAAGTTCCGGATACAATACGGTAAGCGTGTCGGTCTCAGTCTTGAAGGATCATTTTGACATAGCCCTCGATTTGCTCGCCGATGTGGTTCTTCACCCCATTTTTGCCGAGAGTGAAATAGAAAAGCAGCGAAAGGATACACTCCTGGCCATCAAAAGGCTCGATGAGCAGTGGACCACGGAGATCACAAGGCTCTTCAAAAGACACTATTATCGAAAGCACCCCTACCGAAACGATGTGCTTGGCAAGGCAGAGGCGGTGACGGGATTTTCCGAAGAGGATATCAGGGGGTTCTATGAGTCGATAGTGATGCCAAATAGCGCGGTTTTGGCCGTTTTTGGCGATATTGACCCGGACGTGGTTGCTCCAAAGGTTCGAGAGGCATTCAAGGACTTTGAGCCCGGGATCTTAGAACAGCCCATCATTGAGGCAGAGACTCACAATATTGAGGAGGACGAGATCTTTGAGATACTAAACGAAAAGACATCGGCTGCCATTCTAGCAGGCTATAACGGCCTGCCCCTCGGTGACAAAGACACGCCTGTGGTGGATGTGCTGGATGCAATTATTTCAGGGATCGGATATACGAACGGTTGGCTGCATGACGCCCTTAGAGGAGGACAAAAGAGCCTGGCCTACTACGTGCATGCCTACCCGGCATTTGGGATAGACGGCGGCTATTTCGGGATAATGACCCAGACAACAGTGGA
This sequence comes from Deltaproteobacteria bacterium, assembly GCA_030667105.1. Next base: position 405 of record DAOUWN010000282.1, on the reverse strand, counting down.
GAATTATGAGAAAGTGCTCAAGATTGTCCTGGACCAGATGGCCTTGATTCAGGAAAAAGAAGTGGACTCCAAAACCCTTGAGCGAGCCGAAAACGTTTGCATTACCATGCATGAGATCGGACTGGAAACGATTGCAGCCCAGGCCTCAAGCTCAGCGCTCAACCAACTCGTTGGATTGGGATATGATTATGACACGAGGTATCCGGAATTGATCGAAAAGGTAAGCGCAGCCGACGTATTACGCGTAGCCAGAAAGCTTTTTTCACATCATCTGATTGTGACGACAAAACCAAGAGAAGTGCCTGGCTGACTCCATCCCGCAGAATCGGATTACTTAACCAGCCAACACGAAATACCCATTGACCCAATATGGGAATTGTATTATCGTGAGTTACGTAATACAAG
>DAOUWN010000212.1 GCA_030667105.1 Deltaproteobacteria bacterium | reverse complement strand
TGAACCCTCCTGAATCATCAGAACCATTCCAATAGGATTCAGCATCCAGACTCAGATCCTCAAAATCGGTGACTTCGGCGTCGGCCAATGCTGTTGTCAGAAAAAATAGTGACACGAACAAAACAAGAAACCTTTTCATTTTGAACCCCTCCTTTAACACTTCGCTTGTCAAGCTTCCTTGACTCCATGCGAAGACAAAAAAACATCAGTGCATGCTTCGACTGTATCCTGATTTTCTCCCGTTATTTCACTACATCCCCCCCCTCCTCAGTGCTAGAAAGAGTGCACCCCTTGAAGCTATCTCCGATTTCCCCTCGTCAGCAGAATTCTCAAAAAAATCGGCCCTCCTACTATCGCCGTAATAATCCCCACAGGCATCTCCGTGGGCGCCACCACTGTTCGGGCTACCAGGTCGCACACCGTCAAAAAGGCCCCTCCCAGGCAGAATGAGGCGGGAAGAACTACTCGATGATCAACTCCTGACAGACGACGCACGGCATGAGGGATAATCAGGCCCACAAAACCTATGGGGCCTGCCAGGGAAACAGCGGCTGCGGTCGCAAGGCCGGTGCCTGCAAGGATCTGTTTCTGCACCGATGCGACATTCACGCCGTGGCCCGTGGCCATGTCTTCGCCAAATGCGAGCAGGTTCAGGGCCGGGCCCTGAATGAAAAGCAAGGCAAGGCCTGGCAAGAGTAGTGGCAGGAGGGCGGATAGCTCTCGGTATCCGACTACGTCCAGTCCCCCCATCATCCATCGGTCCATGGCAACCAGGAGGTGAGGGCTGACCAGATATCGCACTAGCAAGATAGCGGCCCCGCAAAGGATGTTGATCGTCACTCCGGCGAGCAAAATGCTGGTCATGGAGATGCCAACGGGCCTTGAGGCAAGCCGGTAGATGCCGCATATGCAAAGGATGCATCCAAGCAGGCTGAGAAGTTGCACGGATGAAAATGGGCCGAAACGGATCAAGAGTCCGGGAACGGATATGGCAATGACTGCGCCCACAGCCCCGCCACCGGCTACGCCAAGGATAAATGGCTCTGCCAGAGGGTTCCGCAGTACTACTTGCAGAGCGCTACCTGCCACAGCCAGAGAGCCGCCTACCAGAAAGGCGAGCAACACGCGAGGTATGCGATGGTAGAAAAAAATATCAGCATCCACGTGAGGCCTGTGGGAAACAAGGGCGCCCAGCACATTGTCGAACGCCAGTGGCTCACTGCCAAAAAAAGGTGCAGTCAAAAGAACGGCGCAGGACAACAACGCGTAACCAGCCAGAACCAAAGCACATTTTGTTGGCGTAAGCATCGTGGTTATGATGTTCCTTTTTTGTGTTGCACAGGTGCCGTTGTTGGAAGCACCACCGGACGACCGGTGGTCGGATGCTCTACAATCTCCACTCCGTCGCCGTAGATTTCCTGTAATATCTGTTTGTTCAGGATCTCTTCCGGGCTTCCCTGGTGGACGATTTTCCCTTGTTTCAGCAACAAGAGGCGGTCGCTAAACAGAGAAGCCAGATTCAGGTCATGCATGACCACGGCTACGGCCATGCCTTCTGCCACAAGGTCAGTGAGAAGGTTGAAGAACCTGACCTGATGGTGGATGTCGAGGGCACTTGTCGGCTCATCCAGCAGCAGAACCTTTGGCTCCTGGGCGATCACTGAAGCCAGAAATACCCGCTGGCGTTCACCCCCTGAAAGCCTTGAGAGTGAACGTTCACGAAAGCCTTCGGTCTCTGTCTGGAATAGACACCTTGTGACCACGTCAATATCGTCGGGGCCAAGAAACCCCATGCCTCTTGCGTGGGCAAAGCGTCCCATAGCCACGACTTCTTCGACTGTGTAGTCCAGGTGACTTTCAGTATTCTGGGGAAGATAGGCAAGGTGTCGAGCGATTTCACGCCGACCCATCCCGGTCAAGTCCCTTCCATCAAGGAGGACCGTTCCGGCCCCTGGAGATAATATGCGGGCAGCAAGCTTCAACAGCGTGCTTTTGCCTGATCCGTTTGGGCCGATGATCCCGAGAATTTCACCTCTCATCACAGCAAAGGATGACGGAAACAGTCGCCATTCCCTTGCCGCATATTGATAAGTGACGGATTCTACCGAAAGCGGGTTATGACCCATTTTGGATGTCCTGATGAAGTGTGCGGGCTAGAAAGCGTGCCGCAAGTCCTACGCGAGGTCCGGGCACAAGAAGAAAGTTCTCCGTAAGCACATAGACTTTGTGATTAGAGATAGCAGGAACGCCACGAAGGATGTTCCATTCAGAGATAATCTGGCTTCTTCTGAGATCTGAAAGGTCCTCACCGGGACGCAGTTCAATAATGACTTCCGGAGCCCTCTTTAACAAGCTCTCTTTGGATGCCTCCGGATAAGGCAGTGTCACATCTTGGAAGACATTGTCGCCGCCGGCGATTTGAAGTATTTCACTGATAAAACTGGATCCTCCTGCAGTGAACAAGCTGGTCAGGCCGGCAGGAGCTCGGCCCAAACAGATAAAGACCTTGTGGCGGGCAAAACCGGCTACGTCGCTGCGAACAGCCTTCAACTCCTTGCGAATGCCGGTGCACAGGTTCTCGGCACGTTCTGGACATTGAAGCGCTTCACCCAGATCGACAATACCGCCATAGATAGATGAGATACTGTCCATGGCAACATGCAGGATACGAATGCCCTTGGCCCGGCAAAAGGCATCCACCTTTTCGTGTTTTCCCTGCAAGACCACAAGATCGGGACGCAAGGCGGTGAGCCTTTCCAGATTGGGATTATAGAATGCCCCCACCTTTGGTATGGCACTCGCTTCAACGGGGAATAAGCAGAAATCGGTGACCCCGACCAGGCGATCTCCACACTCTAATGCAAAGATAGTCTCCGTGATGTTGGGGGCCATGGAAACGACGCGTTGCACTTCCGGGCTACGCCTGTGTGCATCGCCGGCGGGTGCTGTGAAAAGTTGGGCGTTTTTGTCAGCCCGGCACACGGACAATAACCAGGCAGACCAGACAAGGCACAAGGTCAAGAAAAGGCTTGTAAGTATGGTCTTGCGAAGCATCGTCACGTCGAATTCTCTTGAAATGCTGGCAACAAAAAAATCCCCAGACCAATTGTTCAGCCTGGGGATTTCCCTTTTTTATCCTCAACCTGTAACAGTGTTCACATACCGACACGCGAGGATGTGAGACACTTTGTTTCGTTTCGTGGCAGGTCTTCTGGCTCCCCCGCCCTTCTAGCGACCTTCCCATCCCGGTCCATCGGAACAGTGGTAAAAAAATGCTAAAAGGGTTTCCTTTTCTGAGCAGAAAAGGACGAGGTTACAGCGGCGGGCCCGCTCCCGATTTTAACGGGATTCCCCATTAAGCCCTTAATCAGGCGCCACGGTTATCTCTATATAGGTTCTGTACGCATCCCGTCAAGGGGAATCTTGTATGTTAAGCCGCATAGCGCTTCTTTATTTTCTCAAAATCCCCACAGGTCATCTTTCCTTCAGGGCATTTCCCAAGGCGCACACACTTGGGGCCTGCTCCTTTAAAGACACCCGGGCAGACCTTCTGGACAAGCACGAGCATCTGATCCGCCACGCCGCGTATCTCCCACTGCGCCCGGAGGCAGAGGCGTTCTTCAAAGAAATGGAGAAGCGCCCTCGCGTTCATGGTGACGAATATCTTGGTCTCACACGCATTGGGAAGCACATAGCGGGCATCTTCGTTGCTTGATTCGCCACTACCTCCCAGTGCCTCGTTGAGCCTGGCATAACGCCCGGCCAGGTAAACCATGGTTTCCTCAAAATACTCTTCCGCGTCGATCTCGGTATCGTTTTCCCTAACCTTTTTGCCCTTGAATTGCGGGGGAATCACATATTCAAACCCGTCATGCCGCACATATCGCTGGCTCCGCTGAGAGTAACTCGCCAACCGGTGCCGCACCAGTTGGTGAGTCATCGCCCGTGATACGCCCTCGATATAGAAGGTGAAGGACGCATGCTCAACAGGGCTCATATGGCCCATATTCCGAAGGATTCTTACGAACTTTTCAGCTTCGTCTTTCTCCTGTTCCAGGACACTTGAGGTATCCTTTGCGTAACACAGCTTGGCGGCCGAGGCGATCAGGCCTTCCGGTCCGGCCGTATGACGGATCAAACGTACTCTGGCTTTTGTGGGTTCCATGAGACTTCAAACCTCCATGCAGTGAAGACTTTTAGATTGACACGAGATTCCTAGCTCACCGTGACCTGGTTTTCAAGTAGATTCCAAGAGACTGTCCGAGAATGGCTATTTTCCGCAATCTCTGCGCCTGCCTGTGCGTATCCCCACGCAGACAGGTCAGGCTCATCCGCCGGAGGCGGACTCAAAATCCTCAATGTATTCCTGTGGTTAATCCGCCGGAGGTGGATCACGTTCCTTGACCTTGCAAAGAATTTCTCATTCTCGGACAGCCTCCTGGCATCTCTAGCCTTGTGGGTAGTGTCCTAAATAGGTTCGGTTCGGAGGAAGCGATGGATCTTGTTAAAATTCAATGGGTAGATTCAAAGGGTGGAGC
>DAOUWN010000143.1 GCA_030667105.1 Deltaproteobacteria bacterium | reverse complement strand
GTGATGGAATGCTTTTCAAGGGTCTTCTTTCGAAGAAAACGGTTTTCCTCCTCCAGTCGTCGAAAGTTGAGGGCGTTGTTGATTGTGACAACAATTTTCTCGATGGAAAGGGGCTTTTCGATGAAATCATAGCCCCCAAGCTTGGTTGCCTTAACAGCCGTCTCAATGGTCCCATGCCCCGAAATAATCACCACCTGGAGAAAGGGGTTAGTCCTCTTGATTTCTTGAAGTGTTTCGATGCCGTCCATGCCTGGCATCCAGATGTCCAGAAGGACAAGGTCGGGGGATTCCATTTCAATGACCTTCAAGGCTTCATATCCGTTTGAAGCCGTCAATGTCTCATACCCCTCATCCGAAAGGATACCGCTTAGAGACTGCAATATGGTGGCCTCATCATCAACAATCAATATTACGGGAAACATCGGTTATCTCCTTCAGGGTCATTTGTCACTGATAGCTGATCATCAATAACAGGATGCCCAGGTGCATTTCGGTCTTTGTTGCTTGGTTCGTGACCAGCGACTATTTTCTCAAGCTGGCAGGTCCACAATAAACCTTGTTCCGGTGGGAAAGTTGTCCTCGGCTCGGATTGACCCGTTGTGATCTTCGATTATCGCATTGACGATGGACAAGCCCAGGCCCATGCCGGTTTTCTTGGTGGAGAAATAGGGTTCAAAGAGACGGAGCTTGTCTTGTGATGCTATCCCCGAGCCCGTGTCACTCACCTCTATCCTTACGAACTTTGAAACTGTATTGAAGTCCAGTGTGATAGCAATTGTTCCATGTCCGTCCATGGCTGCAATGGCATTGTCAATCAGATTGAGCAACACACGTTTGACCTGCCCTCGGTCCAAATTCAGTTGAGGGATTTCTGAGTGCACCTCGGTTTTGAACAAGATATGAGGGTGGGCCTCGCGGTAGAGGGCTACTGCCTCTCCTATGATTTCCGGCATGCTGCACGGTTTAGGATTTACAGCCGGAAGCCGTGCAAATGAAGAAAACTCATTAACAAGGTTTCCTATCTGATCGACCTGATCAATAATGGTTTGTATACATTGTGTGAAAATCAAGCTGTCTCCACTAATTTCGTCACCATATTTTCGTTGCAGTCTTTGTGCCGAGAGCTTGATGGGTGTCAGGGGGTTTTTTACTTCATGGGCAATACGCCTCGCCACCTCGCGCCAAGCCGCCATCCTCTGGGCTCTTTCAACCTCCGTAAGATCGTCAAAGACAACCACTGTTCCAATATAACGATCCGTTTCGTCTTTAAGCGCAGTAATATGTACCATAAAGCTGCGGGCTGTTTGATCAATGGTTGCCTTGACAGTCCTTTCCACCAAATTTGCAGGGCTGTTTTCCAGCTCTGCCAGCAAATCCCGGGCGAGCGCCAAGTGTTCGGGCCTCAATGCCTTTTTGTAGCTTCGGTTCAGCAGTTGTTCGCCTTTCAAACCGAGCATCTTCTCTGCTGATTTATTAATGGCAGTAAAAAAACCGCGAGTATCCAAGGCAATAACGCCGGTGGACACATTCTTCAAGACGGTTTCCATGTAGATACGTCTTTGTTCAATTTCAAGATTCCTTTTCCTAAGTTCCCGGGTCGACAGTTCAAGCTGTTGTTTTCCAAACCTCAGGTCTCGAGTCATTTTGTTGAAGGCGCTGACGAGGGTCCCCATTTCGTCATCGGCAACTCTGTCGATGGTGACATTCAAGTCTCCCTCGGCCACGCGGCGAGTTCCCTCTGCCACTTCTTGGATAGGAATAGTCAATGTCTTTGCGAGATAGAATCCAAACCACGTGGCGCAGAAAATAATCAGCAAGGCGACGATCGAAAGTGTTACCAGATGGCTGACCTGGATTGGTTTCTTAACCATTTTGATTTGTTGGTATTGGTCAAAGCCCCTTGAAATGGCAGCCATGTCTTGAGAAAGGCTGTGAGGAATGACAGTAGTAACAGCAATTACCCCCAAAGCCTTGTCAGGGCCTGCATTCGCCGGAATGCACCCGAGGGTTCTAATCATCTCTCCTGAAGGGAGAAAGGCGGTCAGGGTTGAAAAATCGTTTTCATGTATTTCCTTCTGGATGTTATCCGCGGATACCGGTTCAAAGGGCGTTCCCTCCAGGTCTGCGTCCAGACCCACTGCCAGCCGTTCTGAGTGAGTAGAATAGATTTCTATGGCCTGTAAGTTGAAAGCCCTCTGCACCACCTGGACATAACGTCTTAGATCCTTTCTGTTTTTGTCTTTCAGCAAATTCCTGTGTATAATTTGATAAGCGATCCGTTCAAGAAAAAACCGGTTGTTTTTCTCGATATGCCTGTACACTTGTCTGCCCACGTCAAGAGATCCTTCCAAGGATTGTTCCACAGGGACAGTAAACCAGAATGCCATACTCGAATTTATGAACTGCACTGAAAAGAAAAAGAGGAGAACAGTGGGAATGAGGGACAGGCTAGCAAAGGCCAGTACAAGCTTGGTCCGCAGCTTGGCCCCCATCACTTTGCGCTTTCTGTCATAGAGAAGCTTGACAATGTTTCTCAACACGAGAAAGATCAACAGCAAAAGCAACAGCATGTTGATGTTGATGAGAATAAACGTGATAATCGTGTTGGAAACGGGCAGTCCTGCTCCAAAACGGACAACCTTGGTTTCCACATAAGTGAGGACGGCAACGAGAGCCACCAGTATCACGATGATGACTCGTTCACGCTTCCGGCGTTTGGCTTCTTCTCGCGAGATCGGTGACATGGGAAGTTGGCGTTAGTACATGAAGTCCGTGGTGTACCAGTCTGTTTCAAAATCCCAAAGAAACAGAAAGAACCGAAACACGTGATGTAGATAAAAGGGGAGTGTGATTTTCTTGAGTTCGGCTTTTATCCTGACTTGGTAGCGATGGTTTCTTTCAAGGGTTTCAAGTTTTCCAATTTTAAGATTTTCTACTTCAGCCATGACTTTCTTGGCCTGGGAAAAAGAACTTACCACAATCGACCTTCCCTTATCCTCGCTTCGTGTAATGACAAACTCGTTCTTTAGATTATTAAACTTGACCATGTGGCGAATTTCCAGACTAGCCAGGTTTTTGTCTTTCCAAAAATTCCGAACCCGGTTGAGAGAGGCCAGGAACGTAAAGGTTGTGGGGACGCCGTTCATGATGGCTTGTTCCAGATCTTCGGTGAAGCATCCATCAACCCTGAAATACAGGATGAGATCATCCCTGGTGTTTGTGACAATTACATCGGTTATCCTCGCGTCTTGACTCCAGGCTAACCCTGAAGCCAGAAGACATGCACAGAGGGCAAGAAACCAGACCTCTTTTCTCATCTATAAACTCCAGAAAAATCGGCAGAAGAAACCTGACCGGGGGGTCATGACAGCTTCATAACAAAATAGCGAAGCAGGGCTCAAATTGCAAGGGGTTTTAGGACGTGAAGCTGCAGGCAACTTAAGGCAAAGCGCCCTAGACTCCCACGGTTTGCCAGCAGGACTTTTGGTCTATGAATCTTTTCAGCAGGGAGTGATTCAAGGTGTGGCCTGATTTGTGGGCCACGATGTGGCCTATGATGGGCATGCCAACAAGAGAGAGGTCTCCAATACAGTCAAGTATCTTATGGCGAATAAATTCGTTTGAGAATCTGAGGCCTTCCGGATTCAGTATCCCCTCTTTGTCGACCACAACCGCGTTTTCCAGCGATCCGCCCCTGGCAAACCCATTCCGCTTCAAGTAATCGACTTCATGCAGGAAACCAAAAGTCCTGGCACGGCTGATCTCCTTTTCAAAAAGGCCGTCATCCAGTGAAACCGAATATGACTGATTTCTTAGTAGAGGATGATCAAAATCTATGGTGCACGTCACCCTAGGGGTGTCTGATGGATAAAGCCCAACCTTTTTGCCATTTTCGACCATCTCAATCGGCTCCCTAACGACAAAATAGTGCCGCCTTGCTGACTGGGCTCTGATCCCGGCTTCCTTCAGCATAGCTGAGAAAGGTCCAGCGCTCCCATCCATGATGGGGGCCTCATAGGCGTCCATCTCCACTAGAGCATTATCTACGTTGAACCCGGCCAATGTGGCCATTAGGTGTTCAACGGTGGATACAATCACACCGTCCGCACCGAGGGTGGTTGCCAAACTCGTGTCAATTACATTTCGAAAATGGGCGCTAATCACAGGTTTGTGGGCCAGATCAATCCGCACAAATCTTATCCCGTGATTGACCGGAGCCGGTTTGATGGTCAAGGTCACTTTCTTGCCCGAGTGGAGCCCGATGCCCATGCATTGAGTAGACCGTTTCAACGTGTGCTGATGAATATTCATATGACGCACCCTTTTATTTTGAAATCAATAGCTTGTCAAACAAAAAATTCAGGCTTACGAGGGACGGGAAAAGATACAGCAATAGGTATGCCAAAGTGATGTCCAGAACCAGGCAGAAAACAGGGCCACGTCATTTAAACAACTAACTGCCTGAATTAACAAAAATTATATGTTAAATCAAGATGCTACAAATTCGAAGCACGTGCTGTTCTCAAGGCGTCAGCCGCAAATCCGAAATCCGAAACAAATACGAATGACCAAAACACAAAATTCAAAACATGGTGAAGCCCTACAGATACCGCATAAGCTCCTGGACTGTTTTAGTCATTTGATATTCGAATTTAGATATTGTTTCGAGGTTGCGGCTGACGCCTTGAAAACAGCACGATATTCGGATTTGCGGCTGCCGCCTTGAGAACAGTACGGATTTTGAGACTCCCACAACCGTCCAATATTAGCAATTTAGCACCGACCTTGACGATACCGTGCCTTTTGTAGACACAGAGCTGTCCGCAAGCAGCGCCAATGTCCCCGCCTTTGCTTCGGCGTATCAGGGTCGTGTAATGATTATCTGTGAGGATTTTCTGGAAAGCCAGGATGGTGGTCTCGTCAGGTCTCTTGAACCGGCTCCCCTCAAAGGGATTGAAGGGAATGAGGTTGATCTTCGCCCGGAGGGGCTTCAAGAGCTTTGCCAGACGGCCGGCGTCCTCAGCCCTGTCATTTACGCCGGAGATCAGGACATATTCGAAAGTGATCATGCGCCGAGAGGGCAGGTGGAACCGGCTGCATGCACCAAGAAGCGCTTCCAATGGGTGCGTCCGGTTGATGGGCATCAAATAATCTCTGGTCTTGTTGTCTGCCGCGTTTAAGGAAACAGCAAGGTTAACCGTGACGTCCTGTCCAAGGTCACCTATCTTTGGGACAAGCCCTGCCGTGGAAAGGGTTACGCGGCGACTAGAGAACTGCAGGCCGTTGTTGGCGGTAATGATGCCGATGGCCTGCACTACGCTCTCATAATTGGCGAGGGGTTCCCCCATACCCATAAACACGATATTGGTCAGGGAGTTCGGGTGTGCCAGATCATTTTGAACAGCACAAACCTGGTTCACGATTTCTGCGGGTTTCAGGTTGCGCACGAATCCGCCACTGCCGGTGAGGCAGAACTTGCACCCCAAAGCGCATCCAACCTGGCTTGAGATACAGAGCGTCCGATGACCCGGCTCGGGAATCAACACGCTTTCGACATGATGGCCGTCCTTAAGGCGGAAAAGGTATTTTTTTGAGCCATCCCTGGAAGCCTGAATCAGTTCGGGGTCAAGACGGCTTATTGTGAGTCTTCCGGAAAGCCACTGCCTCAAGTCCTTGGAAAGGTCTGTCATCAGAGAAACGTGACTGGCGTTTCGATGGTATGTCCACCTGAGGATCTGGCCGGCCCGATAGGGCGCGATGTCATGCGCCTGAAGCCAATCCGTAAAGGCCTTCTCGGTAAAGCTCTTTATGTCGTGCTGATCTGACATGGCATGAAAGCTTCGCACCTATACTCTTTAAGAAAAATATTCTCTTGACACAGGAAGCAATGAATAATAATTATAACAGGTTTTACAAACAATAGAAAACGCCATGTTCGAAGACCTGACTGACAAACTGAACTTGACCTTCAAGAAACTTAGGGGGCACGGCAAGTTAACTGAGAAAAATATTGATGCCGGGCTTAAAGAGGTTCGCATCGCCCTTCTTGAAGCCGACGTCCATTATAGGGTTGTAAAACAGTTGCTGG
>DAOUWN010000117.1 GCA_030667105.1 Deltaproteobacteria bacterium | reverse complement strand
GAAAGCCAATGAGGTACAGAAACTTTTCGAGAGGCTTAAACGCTTCTCGGATCGCCTTGAGAAAAAAGAAGGCGATGAATACAAATGGAACTACACCTTTCCTGATGGTGTCGAGACTACCTACGTTTTTAGAAATGTGAGAAATCTAAATGAAATTGAAGATGAAATTACAAGTGCATTCATATGGGTTTGGAACTTGAAGGATCATCTAAAGGAATTATCAAAGTCCATTGGTAGAAACCCTCAAAATATAGAGAAAATTATTAATAGCGACAAACAACTATCGGTTTGTGGCGACATAGCCAATCGCCTTAAGCACGGCGACCTAAAAAAAAGCCGTTCATCATTGTTTCCAAAATTGGGGAAATTGAATTTAATCATTACTAAAGACCATCTTTCCTCAATAACCTTCTCTGGTAAGGAGGTTGAGTTCGACATATCCAGACCAAACGATATTGAGTTCTCAATTCCTGTCTATGACAAAGATGGAAATGAAATTGGAAATGGTTTTGAGTTTCTGGCAGAGGGGATTTCTCGTTGGGAAAAATGTTTTTCTGATCTAAAGAGCGTCAGATAACATGCTGCTGGTAGGGATGCGCAGCAAAGGCTGCGCACCCCACCGCAGCGGCGTTGCAGATTCCCTTCATATATCGATGCCGGAAACTCCAATCCTCCGATTGTTGCTACCTGCAATGACGATAGACTAGTGAAAACGTCCACTATTTTAGGTTGCCAAAGCGTATCTTTACAAATCTGATTCAACTAGATCGACAATGTCAGGGTGAAGCTTGTAACGGCCTCACCCTGATTTTGTGTCCAGCTCTATGCGTACGAGTTCTCAATCCATCTCATGGCCTCTGTGTCACTGACCTTTCCCAGATACCGCTGAGTCGTTGCCAAATTTGCATGTCGTAGGATCACCTTGCTGACAATCTCTATCGGAGTGCCCGAACATGATGCGTGTGTGGCAGCATGCCTTCTCAGGTCATGGGGCCTCAGGTGGATACCGACCAACTTGCCTGCCTTTTTGACGACAGCCCTGGCCCCCTGGTAGGTTAGCTGGAAGATTTGTTGATCCGGTGCAATGTCGTTTTGTTCGACATATTCTCTGAGCCGATCAGCTACCTTTTGAGGGATAAAGACCACCTCCAGCTCCTTGCCGCTCTTGGGGTCCCTGATGATCAATTTTCGGCCATCAACGTCCCTAGGCGCAAACTTCAGCACCTCGCTGACTCTCATTCCGCCGCGAGCCATAAGTTCCAGCAGTAGGCGATTTCGAGTTTTCACCGTTCTGAAGATGATTTCATCGACAATCTCCTTTTCCAAAATAGACCACTGAACCATCTTGGGCGGCTTGAACAGTTTCCGGAGCATTGGGGTGCTGCACAAATTTTCAAGCTTGGGATCAAGGGTGTTCTTGATAAGATTGAAAAACGATGACAGCGCTGAATAGCGGGACCGCTTGGTTGATTGTTTGTTCCCTTCGGTGAGCGGGGTCAGAAACGACAGTATTTCATCTGACGTTATGGTGCTCATGTCCCTGTCCCCAAACTGATGGTTGAACTTGGATAGGACGAACTCAAAGGACCGGACGGTACTTTCTTTAGAGTTCACCCTGTGGTATTCGAGACAATAGTCCATTGCTTGTTCTGTTTTCATATTTCCCTCCTGAAATTGGATTTGGAGGGCTAGGGGCATTACCGAAGTAAAGCTTAAGATATTATTGAGGAATCTGCAACAAAGCTCTCGGATTTTCGAGTGTCACCTCTGGCAAGGAAGTTGTACTCCGGCAAAAACACAGATATCGAAAAGAGATTTGTGTTGTGATGCCCATTTTTCGGATGGGGCAGATGGATGATATCTATAATATTTTCAGTGCCTAAAATCCGACACGTTTGGCAAGAACGTGAAACTAACTTGACGCTGGCGGCTTTTGCCATATCTGTTTGAGATCTTGAAAACTCATTGATTGTAGATAATGGCAAGATCATCAATTCTACCTGCCTAGACTGACCCATTATATATTGTGTGCGTCTTCCCTCCTGTAAATGCCCATCGGCATCCCTCCTTTCTGGTGTGCTTCTGTTGCATTTAATAGCTGGGGGGGATAACCTATGATCCTTATTAGCCTGGTAGACCCAAAAGGTTGTTAAGGAGATTATGAAATGGCTCGCGTTACCGTTGAAGATTGCTTGCGACGGATCCCCAACCGCTTCATGCTCGTTCGAACAGTTACTGCGCGGGTTCGCCAACTCCGCGAAGGCAGCCGGTATTTGGTAGACTCACCAAAGAACGAAGAGATCGTCATAGCACTTCGCGAGGTGGCGGCAGGGAAAGTCAGTTTGAAAGAACAAGAAATCGAAAACAAAGAACCTGATGACCAAGAAAAACAAGAGGACTCCACCCCTCCTTTGGGCAGTGAAGATGTTTGAAATGGTTCGAAGTCGCTGGTCAGAATGTTTCCAGGGCTCTTGTCAACACCTGGTCCCGAGTTGTCGGTCCTATTTCAGACTATTACGAAATTGGTGACAAACACTACGTGGGTCTCATGATTACGACTATTACAGGTATTATTCTACTGCTTTTCTTTTTGGCCTCAGCCATACGGGTCCTCAATGAATATGAACGGGGGGTCATATTTCGCTTGGGGCGTGTAATTCGCGTCAAAGGCCCTGGACTGATTATCTTAATTCCCATTGTTGACAAAATGGTGAAGGTAAGCCTACGTCTGGTTGCCACGGATGTGGATCCTCAGGACGTTATCACCAAGGACAACGTGTCAGTTACGGTGAATGCTGTCATCTATTATAGGGTTATGGATCCGGAGAAAGCGATTCTTGAGGTGGAAAACTACATGTATGCTACATCCCAGCTTGCGCAGACCACCCTTCGCAGTGTGTGCGGACAGGCTGAACTGGATGAACTGCTTGCCGAGCGGGAAAAGATAAACTCGCAGCTTCAAGAAATCCTGGATGTCCAGACAGACCCATGGGGGATAAAGGTCTCCACGGTTGAGGTCAAACATATTGATCTCCCTCGAGAAATGCAGCGGGCCATGGCCAAGCAGGCAGAGGCAGAGCGGGAACGACGTTCCAAAGTTATCAATGCGGAGGGAGAATATCAGGCGGCCGGCAAATTGGCAATGGCTGCTACCATCATCCAGGAACACCCTGTGGCCTTGCAGTTGCGGTATCTGCAGACAGTCCGGGAGATCGCGGCCGAGAACAACTCCACGACTGTGTTTCCCATCCCCATTGACCTTTTCAGGCCCTTTCTGCCTCGGCTTGAGAAGAAAAAGCCGGAGTCAACCTAAAGATGCCACTCGGGGAGTCGAATTCATATATTACCTCGGGTAAAGGCTCACCATTGAACTGCGACGATCAATCAGGGAGTAAATCCGTGGCTGGCACATCGCCGGACAAGCACAAAGCGGTCGAACTGGCTATGGGTCAGATAGAGCGCCGGTTCGGCAAGGGTTCCATTATGAAATGGGGTGGGCGGGTGATTGCGGACATTCCTGCTATTTCAACCGGCTCGCTTGCCTTGGACCACGCCCTGGGAGTGGGGGGTATACCTCGCGGGCGGGTGATTGAAATCTTCGGGTCGGAGTCTTCAGGTAAGACCACGCTGGCTCTCCACGTAGTGGCCCAAGCCCAGAAACACGACGGAGTTGCAGCCTTCATCGATGCCGAACATGCCTTGGATGTCATGTATGCCAAAAAACTTGGCGTGTATTGTGACAATCTGCTCGTTTCTCAACCAGATACTGGTGAGCAAGCCCTGGAGATTGCCGAGGTGTTGGTCCGCAGTGGCGCCATGGACGTAGTGGTTATTGATTCGGTGGCAGCGCTTGTGCCGAGGGCGGAGATTGAAGGCAATATGGGAGACGCCCACATGGGTCTGCAGGCCAGGCTCATGTCACAGGCATTAAGGAAGTTGACTGCCAGTATCGGCAAGTCGATGACAGCGGTTATCTTTATCAACCAGATTCGCATGAAGATCGGAGTCATGTTCGGGAACCCTGAGACCACGCCCGGAGGCAATGCCCTTAAGTTCTACTCATCGGTTAGGCTTGACATCCGAGGGATTGGGAAAATCAAGGATGGCCAGGATGTTGTTGGGAGTCGGACCCGCGTGAGGGTGGTAAAGAACAAGGTGGCGCCACCTTTCAAAGAAGCACAGTTTGATATTATGTATGGTGAAGGCATTTCCACTGCTGGCGACCTTCTTGACACTGCGGTTCAGACTCAAGTGGTTGAGAAGAGCGGGGCCTGGTATTCCTTTGAGAACGAGCGGATTGGACAGGGCAGGGAAAATGTAAAGGCCTTTCTGGACGAGAATCATGATGTGTCTGCCCGCATCATGAAAAAGGTTCGAGATGCCCTTGGATTGTCTCAAAAAGAATCCTCTGAAAGGCTTGATCAAAGGTAATGAACATTATCTGTTTATCACCTAGCGACCCATCAGCGTTACTATGCTCTGGTGCATGGCCTGGAGAAAGGGGATAAATCCGGTGGCACAGTGGAAAAAGTCAGGCGATAGTTGCCCCCTTTGCCACCAAGAGACAGAGGTACTGGTAGGTGTCATGGGTAGCTACGACGGCGTTTGTTCATCCGAAAGATGCTGGAGATGCGGATGGGTTGCAGAGTCTGATGAAGAGAAGAAGGGCAACAAAACCAAACTTTCTCGTTTAGTAAAGAGGACGGGGGCTACCAAAAAAACGGATTAAAATATTAGATTAGAGCCCACAGCAATTTTGGCTCCCTCAAATGCCACTGGGTACGAATCCATACATAAGCACAGGGATGAGGCACACCAAATTCTTCACCGTAGTAGAAGATGACGCCGAGGGGAAAGCGGCTAGTGTGCTGCCGTCGGAGTATCTCAAGAAGCTGCAACCTCACGAGGCCATTGCCAAGTTAAAAGCCCACATCGAGTCGCTGGATGACTAGGGGCAAAACGGGCCCCCAGTTTCTTGTTGATGAAGTCCCTGGCAATTATAGATATGTCCCTTTCTTCGGGGGTTTTTGGTTCGTAACCGCGATGTTGACCATGGAGAAAAGAGAATACTTTAAAAGGTTGCTGAGTGAAAGGTTAGATAACCTTTTGGCAGAAACAAATAAGACCGGCAGTGGCACGACGGGTTTCATAGATTCCTTTGCTGACCCCCTTGACCGGGCATCCATGGAGTCCGATACAAGTTTTGCTTTCCGTATTAAAGGAAGGAAGAGCATCCTGATAAGAAAAATCAATGATGCTTTAACCAGGCTTGAAGATGGGAATTTTGGTATCTGTGATGAATGCGGGGAAGAGATTTCGGAGGGACGACTACAGGCTCGCCCAGTGGCCACTTTGTGTATCAAGTGCAAAGAACAGCAGGAAGACGAAGAAAAACTCCGGGGACTGTAACCATCATGCCATTAAATCTTGCCTAGTCAATTGGACAATACGTGGTCCAGAAAGCAAAAGGGAAAGAAGAGCTTTCATGGAGACGTTCCAGAAGAATCTCAAGCAGAAGAATCTCAAGCGGATTGACAAACACGCCTTAAACATATATGAAAATTAATCTGTGCGATATTTGAATTGGTGAGTTCTGCCCACGAATTGACGGACATCCCATCAAAAGAGACTGGTTTTTGCCAACCGGCGTTTGCAAGATGTTCGTCTGTTGCGGCGGTGAAGTCAGCGTGAATCTCATAGCGCGAAGAAGGGAGGTTGGCATCTGATGCACAGCATCAAGATCGGTATTGTGGGGGTGGGGAATTGCGCCAGTTCGTTGGTTCAAGGAATAAGTTATTACAAGCACAAAAATGGTGAAGACGCCATAGGTTTGATGCATTGGGAGATCGGGGGATACAAACCATGCGACATCGAGGTGGTGTCAGCGTTTGACATTGACAAGCGGAAAGTCGGCAGGGACGTGGCAGAAGCCATTTTCGCCGAACCCAATTGCACCAACGTATTTTGGAAGGACGTTCCGAAAATCGGCACTACTGTGAGAATGGGAAATATTCTGGATGGTTT
This sequence comes from Deltaproteobacteria bacterium, assembly GCA_030667105.1. The sequence goes on along the minus strand of DAOUWN010000117.1, from coordinate 773 downwards.
TTCTGAACACATGCAGGACTATGATGACAAATACACATTTGTATTGGCCGATGAGCCCGAGCCTGACATGGGAGAGGTTGTCCGGGTTCTCAAGGAATCGGGCACGGAGATTTTGTTGAACTTCCTTCCGGTGGGGTCTGAGGATGCCACCCGCTTCTATGCCGAGTGTGCCTTGGAGGCTCGGGTCGCCTTTCTGAACAACATGCCTGTATTCATAGCCAGCGATTCTGCCTGGGCCAAACGATTCGAGGAGAAGAACATCCCCATAATTGGCGACGACATCAAGGCCCAGCTCGGAGCCACCATAACCCATCGGACCCTGACCGACCTATTCAAGAAAAGGGGTGTCAAGCTGGAGCGCACCTACCAGCTCAATACGGGCGGCAACACCGACTTTCTAAATATGCTCAATGGCACCCGCCTTCTGTCCAAGAAAAAGTCAAAAACAGAGGCAGTCCAGTCGGTTGCGGCCAGCCGGTTGGACGATGAGAACATCCATATTGGTCCCAGTGATTACGTGGCCTGGCAAAAGGATAACAAAGTATGCTTTATTCGCATGGAGGGCAAGCTGTTCGGTGATGTGCCCATGAACCTGGAGTTGCGCCTTTCAGTGGAGGATTCCCCCAATTCCGCCGGTATTGTCATTGACGCCATCCGCTGTGGCAAGCTGGCGCTGGACCGGGGTGAGGGTGGCGTCCTGTACGGGCCGTCAGCCTATTTCATGAAACACCCGCCCCGGCAATACACCGATGATGAAGCCTATCGGATGACCG
>DAOUWN010000241.1 GCA_030667105.1 Deltaproteobacteria bacterium | reverse complement strand
ATACAATAACTTGGTCTGATCATTCACATCCAGCATTTGAGCGGCTTCATCATCGAAGAAGGCTCCGATGCCACAGCATCCGAATCCCATAGAAGTAGCTCCCAGGTAGATTCTCTGGCCAAGACGACCCGCAGTCAGCATGGCGTACCGATAGCCCCTGGGGCCCCAGGTTTGCTCCAGAAGCTCCAAATTGCTCAAGAAACAAAAATGCAAAGCGCAATTGGCCAGCCATGCCTGGTCCAGGCAAATGCGGGCCATTTTGCCGATCATGCGGCCCTGGGATACTAGTGTCATAGACGCAGACTTCAGATCCAGCATGTAAAAACCGGGATTGAGATCTTGCACATTTCCAGACAAAAACCCCAGTGATACAGCATCCCTTGAAGTTAATCCGGCATCTTCTTCCTCATGGCAACCTGCACAAAGCAGTTCCAACAGCCCTGACAGCCCCTCGAAGGGAAGCTCAGTCGGAACGAAGTTCCGCTTGGAGCGCCTCTTAAAGACTGCCTCAGCGTAGCTCACCTTCTCAGGCCATTTATCGATCTTGAATTGCTGCTCTTGTTGTTCCGTGGCCAGCCCGAGCTTCTCAAGCATTTTCGGAGTCCCCTGGCTGCATTCGACCACACTTGACGATGCCGCATGGATTTTGCTGATAAGCCTATAGTCAACCTCACGGGCCGAAACCCGACTTGCACCAGGCAGAGTTTCGGAAGCGGCCTCAAGGCCATTAGTCCTGCCTTTGTCCGAAACGTCCTTGCCACATACACACACCACGGCCAGACAAGCCTCTTGATTCGGATCAACTCCCAAAAGGCTGTTAGTCTTTTCGTCGTCAAAATCATAGTACAAGTGAAACGGCAGGTCCGCTGCCGTAAGGGCAAGACAGAGGTTTTCTGCCAGATGGCCCGTGTCGAGAAGACTGTAACGGTAGGCGCGTTCCCGGTATTTCCACGAACTCCTAAAGAAAATGGATGTGAGAAAAAAACTCACGACAGGAGAAGCAGTTTTTTCCGTTTGAAGGGCATAGGACAGGGCCGGCATGATATTTCCCGAACGTAAAAGACTGAGGGCCTGGAGACCGATGTTGTGATGGTACAGCCCGTCGTCAAGTCCGGATACGTTTTGCGTCCCCACGTAAAGCTCAAAAGGATAAAGCGCCCCTGCCGAGGCCACACTGCGATAGTAGAAGTCCGTGCCTGAGGAGCGGGCCTTGGCCGTGACAGAATGGGCCAGGAGTAATATCCGGGAGATCGTTTCCAGGGTCACTTCCGCGGCGGCGTCGGATTTTGAGCCTTTTCTGATCAAAAAGGAGAGATTCACCTCCGGCCGGTCTATCACCTGGGGTAGCGGCACGGTCTTAAGACCGGGATAGGTCTTAAAGACACCGGGCTGATTGGCCCAGTCGAGCCCGTGACCGCTCATCTCGTGGCGATCATAGCCCGTCTGGCAATGGTATTCCAAGGCAGATATGCCCATCTTCTGTCTCCACTTTCAAGACTAGAATCCAAGTGCATCGCGAAAGAACTGTGGAACAGGTATGAGTTTCCCTTGCAGATCGGTAAACACCCAGGTCACATCAGCCTTGGCAAGCAGAGTCGGATCTGGTTGCCTCAGGATTTCCTGAGAAAAAATACCTTTCATTTTGCTGTGATCTTTCAGATACGTACGAACAACCAGGCGATCTCCCTCGCGTGCCGGGGCCTTATAGTCGATTTCGATACGCCGGACAACGATTATGGCCCCCATCTGCTTCAACTTGGCCAGGGAAAATCCATTTTCTTCCAGGACCGCCATACGTCCATATTCCAGATAGTTCAGGTATACCGCATTGTTCACGTGCCCGTAGGAATCACATTCATAGGTTCTTACCGTCAGATTTGCCTCGACCATGTCTGTTTCTTTCAAGATAGACCCTCAACCTCCTCTTGTATTTTGCGGCCTTCGCCTCGTAAAAAGGCGCGGTAGTCCTGCCTTGTCCTAAGAGAACTTTTCCTCCACTTCCTTGACGGAAGGAATGCCTGCCCGTCCTCCAAGCTTAAGGCTCACCATGGCGGCTGCCCAAGCTCCAAGATCAAGGCTTTTTTTAACATCCCACCCTTTAACCACGCCGTAGCAAAGGCCTGCATGAAACGCATCTCCGCAGCCTGTGGTATCTACGGCCTCCACAGGATATGCAGGACGCTCGATGACCTGACCTTCTGCCAGGGCCACATAACCCCTGGCGCCCAATGTGACGCCAGTGACCCGTGGGCCTAGTTCTGCAAGTTTGTAACAGGCATCGAGAGGTTTGTCATTACCAATAAGGGATTTTGCGAGGTTTTCAGATACCACAAAATAGTCGCTAAATGGGACAAGGTCTAGAATGCCTTGTCGTAGGGTCCCCGCATCCACCACGACAGGCACACCTGCGTCTTTGGCCGCCTTGCAGGCGGCAATGGATGCCTCAACAAAAAGCCCGTCTGTAAGGACGACTCTTGCCTGGCGGATGATGTTGAAGTCCAGCTCTTCAGGCTTCAGAGGGGGACCGGTTGGCCTTCGCCAGAAGATGGTTCGTCTTCCCACCCCGGGTTCTGCCACAATAAAGGCAAACTGGGACTCAAAGCCGTCCCTCACAAGGATGCCGCTGGTATCTATGCCTTCTTCGTCCAGGAACGCCTTTGCCATATTGCCAAACAGATCGTCTCCCAAAACCCCTGCAAAGGCACAAGAAAGGCCCCACCTGGCAAGGGCGACCAGGGCCGTGGCCGCAGGCCCTCCACCCTGGATGACCAGATTCGAAAACTCACACTTTGTGTCAGGCGGCGGATAGGCATCTATCTTCCCCAGGTAGTCCAAGGGGCACTGTCCAAGACCATATACTTCAAAGGGCTTTGTCATATCCTTCACACCTCTGTATCTCCCAAAAGTGTTCAAGGGGAAGGATGCCTACGCCGGACCGTATTATTCAACCAACTCAATTGCTGTGTCAAGCACCGGCAAAAATATTCCATTGCCCTCATCCTTTCCGAGGGGCTCGCTCGCCTCCCCAACATCTATAACTTGGATTCGTTACACTCAGGTTTTTCAAGCCGCGCAGTTCTTCGATTCCTTGACATTTCAATCGGATAACGATATACGTCCAAAAAATCAATAAGGGGTTTTCCGCTCCTCCTGGCTGCGGGATACGGTGGCAATTTGAGAGCTGTCCGTTTCATGGACGAAGAAAAAGCCCAGATCGAGAGTTGAAATGTCAATGTCATTGATGTCCCCAAATTCCCCCGTTGTCTTTTGCAGTTCAACCTAGTCAATAACGTCCCCAAAGTTGATATGAGAAGGATCACAAAAGAAGATGAAAAACGGGGCATTATATGGCACTGGCAGGGATCGGGCAAAAGGAAGTCTCGCTTTGCGTCTGCGGTGCGCAATGTCTGTGGTTGTCTGCGTGGGTCTTTAGTGTATAAAGATTCATAAGGCTAAAAAGTGGCAATAAAATGCAATAGTTATAGAGTTGTTTACTTGTTTACGGGTGTCCCTGTTGGCCCAAAAGTGCTTGCCTTTTCTGTCCTTGACTCTGTAACCAAAAAGGGGTATGTTTCGTTACAACTGTTGGGGGCAATTCGTATGCAAACAATTGAAAATAAAGTGGTTAGCAGGGTATACGGCAAGGGGCGGGGTTGGTGCTTCACTCCAAGAGCGTTTCTAGATCTTGGAAGCCCCGAAGCTATCCGCATCGCCCTGCACCGGCTTGAGAAGAAGGGAACCATCCGTCGACTGACCCGTGGTCTTTATGATTACCCAAAGAAACACGCGACCATAGGCTTCCTCTCGCCAAACCCCGAAGAAATCGCCAAGGCCCTGTCGACACGAGATGCGACACGCCTTCAATCTTCAGGGGCTTACGCTGCTAACTTGCTGGGTCTCTCTGAACAAGTCCCGGCGAGAATCGTCTTTCTGACGGACGGT
>DAOUWN010000099.1 GCA_030667105.1 Deltaproteobacteria bacterium | reverse complement strand
TGCTTCTGGCGCGTAAAGCCCATCGTTTGTGAGATGTTTCTTTGCGAACATGCCAGAAATACGGTTTTTGACAAAGAGCCCGGGGCGCCGAGGGAATGGGAAAGACTGAAACGCAGAGAAAAAAGATACATCTGGCCGAGCCGCCCCGTACTTTTTGATGACCTGGAAACATATTTCATTGAAAAGGGATATTCCTCCAGCCTCATGTATCTTCACAACAGTCCCGGGCTGTTGAGGGTAAAGGCGCAGGCAAGGGGGGCAAATAGAGCCAAGGCTAAATGATGCGCTTGAAGTCTTTTTCGATTTGGCGAAGGGTCTTTGAGATCAGGGTTGGGCGACCATGGGGACAATGGGTAGGGTGTTCGATGGTGTCCAGTTGTTTAAGTAGCGTCTTCATTTCTTCATCTGAGAGCCTTTTGTTGGCCCTAATGGCCCCGTGGCAGGCCATAATGATCAGACACTCGTCCACCGCACGGAGGAGACCGGAGGCAAGTCCGATTTCAGCCATCTTTTCTATTATTTCCATGACAAGGGGCTCAGCAGGCTTGCCCGCAAGGATGTCCGGAACAGACCTGATCAAGTAAGTCCTCCCTCCGAAGGGTTCTATTTCCACGCCAATTTCACCCAGGTCTTTCAGCAGGGTGTCCAAGATACCGGCTTCTCGATGGCTCAGTTCCAGTCGTTCAGGGATAAGCAGGCCCTGGGTGGCAATCCTTGAATGTTCGTAGGCAGCCTTGAGGGATTCAAAAACCACGCGTTCATGGGCGGCATGCTGATCGATGAGGACCAGACCCTCTTCGGATTCACATACGATGTAGGTGTTGTGGAGCTGCCCAATGACCCTGAGGGAAGCAAAAGGCTTTTCCTCCCACAGGCGTGGCTGGGCATCATGGGGAGCGCTGTAGGGCTTTGGCATGGCTTCGGCCGCGGGTTCGCTGATCTGGCCACGAGGCGGGGAAGTCGTGTAATGCTGAGGTCTGTGAACACGTTCGGGCGCAGGCAGCTTTCCCCAGGCAGGGCGGCTTGAAGTGTTGAGCGTTGCGGCTATGCCCCTTGCAATTGCATCATGAACTTGGCCAGGAGCATCGAAACGGACCGAGCTCTTGGTAGGATGAACGTTTACATCTACCTGATCCGGGGGCAGTCTCAGAAAGAGCACGACCACCGGGAACTTTCCTTTCATCAGGCGTCCGGCATAGCCTTGCATGATGGCGTGATAGAGCACTTTGTCTCGAACGAAGCGACCATTCACGTATACATATTGCCCGCGGGAAGTTGTTCGCGTGATCTCCGGAAACGCGACGAACCCGTTGACGCTGAGGCTGTCGCTCTTGTAGTTTACCTCACACAGCTTATGTTCCAAGCCGCCTCCCAGGACCTCGGTTATGCGGTGAAGAGGAGTTGAGGTGGGACTCCAGTTTCCCAGGGCCTTTTCGTTGTGGTAGAATTTAAAGTGTATGCCGGGCCAAGCCAGAGCCATACGCGTAACAGTGTCGCTGATGTGGCCCATCTCGGTCTGGTCAGTTTTCAGATACTTCCGTCTGGCAGGGGTATTGAAAAACAGATGGTTCACCGTAATCATGGTCCCTTTAGCGGCTCCGACTTCAGAGACTTGTTTGATCCGTCCGCCTTTAACGACAATTCGGGTGCCCACATCAGAGGACTCGGTCCTGGTGACAATCTCCATGTCTGAAACAGAGGCAATGCTGGGAAGGGCTTCTCCTCTGAACCCGAGGGTGGATATGGAAAAAAGGCCTTTTTCGTCATAGATCTTGCTGGTTGCATAGCGTTCCAAGGCAAGGAGACTGTCATCGCGCTCCATGCCAATCCCGTTGTCTGAGATTCTGATGACGGCCCGCCCACCTTTTTTTACTTCCACGGTGATCTGAGTACTCTTGGCATCAATGGCGTTTTCTATGAGCTCCTTTGCCACGGAGGCCGGACGCTCCACCACCTCGCCTGCAGCGATCTTGTTGGAGAGTATTTCAGGAAGAATTCTTATCCGTGCCATCTTGATGAATTCGCTTTGCGATTCAATACCCTTAGGGTTCGTGAAGTTGTTTTTGAGCGAGCCCTTAGTCCTTCTTGGCAAAAAAGCGGAGAAGGAATTCGGCATCCTTGGGTGACAGGTCAAATTTGGCACATGCCTGTTCAACCAAATTAGTCAGACTTGCCCCAGGGTTATCGAGGCGCTCGTCTGATATCCATTTTGTTGCCTTTCTCAGATCTTCACCTTCAGGCTGAATAGTCATGGTGTATTCCTTTCTGTTGTAAGTTATTGGTCGCTGGTCATTAGTCACTAATAAGCCACAGGCGCCAACATCCGTATATCTTAAGACAAATGGCGAACGGCAAATCACAGCTTCGGTCTTCTGCTGTGGTGATCCGTTGCCTGTTCTAAATTGTAGGCCACTCTGATGAGTTTTTCCTCGTCGAAATGTTTGCCCAGGATCTGCAACCCGATGGGAAGCCCCTTCCTGCTGAACCCGCACGGGACAGAAAGACCTGGTATTCCAGCCAGGCTGGCAGGCAGTGTGAAGATGTCCGAGAGATACATCGACAGGGGATCGTCAAGTTTCTCTCCAAGTTTGAAAGCAGGCGAGGGAGCCACAGGCGTGAGCAAGACATCGCAAGTTTCAAAGGCTTTCTTGAAATCTTCCATAATAAGGGTGCGGACCTGGGACGCCTTTCCGTAATAAGCCTCATAATAGCCTGCTGACAGGGCATAGGTGCCGATAATAATCCGTCTTTGCACTTCCGGTCCAAAACCTTTTGACCGCGTGTTTCGATACATGTCCATCAAATCACCGGAATCGGCATCTCGAAGCCCGTACTTCACGCCATCGTAGCGAGCCAGGTTTGAACTTGCTTCAGCAGGCGCTATGAGGTAGTAGGTCGCCACAGCGTACTCTGTATGGGGAAGAGAAACGTCTTTGCAGGTCAACCCAAGCCCCTCAAGCGCCTTGATTGCATTGCCAATAGCTTGTGACACATCTTGATCCAGACCTTCAACATGATATTCCTTGGGTATTCCGGCCACAATTCCGTTGAGCCCGGACCGCAGGACTTCAGTATAGTCAGGAACCGGGTGAGGAACAGACGTGGAATCCACGGAGTCGTAGCCACAGATCTCATTCATGAGGAGGGCACAGTCAGTTACATCCTTGGTAATCGGGCCCACTTGATCAAGAGAGGAGGCAAAAGCCACAAGTCCGAAACGAGACACTCTGCCGTATGTCGGTTTCAGGCCCACAACGCCACAATGAGAACAGGGCTGTCGTATAGAGCCCCCCGTATCCGTTCCAACGGCTCCGATGCATTCATCGGCGGCCGTGGCCGCTGCCGAGCCCCCGCTTGAACCTCCGGGAATTCGTGTCAGATCCCACGGATTATGGGTTAACATAAAGGCCGAGTGTTCGTTTGAAGAGCCCATGCCGAATTCATCGAGATTGGTTTTGCCTACTATGACCGCGTGAACGTCCTTCAGCTTCTTTACGACTGTGCTGCTATAGGTTGGGACGAAATCTGCCAATATTTTTGATCCGCAGGTGGTCCTGATTCCTTCTGTGCAAAGAAGATCTTTGATTGCCATAGGGATACCGGTAAGGGGTTTGCCCTCGCCACGTCCAATCACATTGTCTGCAGTCTCAGCCTCAGCCATGGCCCTATCCTTGACCAAGGTGAGATATGCGGAAATCTTATTCTCGACTTCCTCAATTCGGTCAAAAACCGCTGAGGTCAACTCAACGGAACTGATTTCTCTTCTCTTTAGCAATTTGCTCGCTTCGTGTATTGTCAGTCTATAGAGGTCCATGCAAGAGCCTGCCTTCCGTGATAGGAATTACTTGATTATCTTCGGGACAACAAAGGCTCCATCCTCAGACTCCGGTGCGTTGGTCAATGCACGCTCCACAGGCATGGAGGGTTTGACTTCATCATCCCGAAAGGCGTTGTTGATGAAAATGGCATGGGAGGTAGGCGATACCCCCTTGGTATCGAGCCGACTCAGGGTATCCATATATGTCAGGATATCCCCCAATTGCCTGGTGTAAAGCTCAACAGCGGCATCATCTAAGTGCAGTCTGGCAAGCTTTCCCACATGAGCAATCACTTCCTTGGTAATCTTCATGACAGTAAAATCCCCGTTTCTACTCGCGTATGACAATCGGCTCAAACTTCTCGTGTCTGAGCCGTGCAGCCATCGTCCTGGCCTCATTGAGATCTTTGAAATGGCCTACGCGGACCCTGTGATAGGTCCCTTTTCCGTTCACACGAGCCGTGACCGCGTAAGCGCCGTAGCCTTTGCTTTTAAGGTCGGAAACCAGCTTTTTTGCCCCCGCGGAGTCCCTTAGAGACGCTACCTGCAAGGTGAAAGACTTGACAGGGGCTTCTCCTTTTGCTGAAGATGCCTTTGGTTTTTGCTCAGTAGCTTCAGATGCTTTCTGCTGCTTTTTCGACTCCGGTCTGCGAGCGATCTCTTTTTTTGCCGGCGGCTGTGCCTTTGGCAGAGATTTCAACCTGGCCTCTTCCTTCTTGTCGGTCAGGACGTCGTAGAAACCCAGATGTTTTTTGTCGGGGGTAGCATTCATCCCCGGTTTGCTTGCACCTTCCTTTTGGGCCAATAGCTCTTTTTTGAGCTTTTCGACATTAAAGCGCACTGGCGAGATTACACGACCCACCATAACGCCCAAGGTGAACATCCACACCATGGCAAGGAAAGCAACCCCTAGCCAAAGAAAAAGCTCTTTTCGGGTCAGTTGAAAGGCGAACCGGCTTTTTTCCCCTGTGCCCTTTTTCTTCGGCTTCTTAGGTGGCGATGTCTTTTGGCTCATGATGAGGCGAGACCTTTTACATGGTTTCCGGCGCTGATACGCCCATTAGGGCGAGTCCGTTTTTTATGATAATTCGAATGGCGGATACAAGGAAAAGCCTTGCCGCTGACAACCTGGCATCATCACTAACGACCTGATGCTTGTTGCGGTCATGGTAGTAGGCATGAAAGGCCCCTGCCAGTTCTTGCAGGTAAAAGGGAATTCGGTGAGGTTCCATGAGCCGGGCGCTTTGAGCCACGACCTCCGGATAGCGCCCCATAAGCTTGATCAGTTGAATTTCCTCGGGCAGACTGATGAGAACGGAGAAGTCCTCATGCCAGCAAATATTCTTGTAACCCCGTTCCTCGGCCTTTTTCAGAATATTGGAGATCCGGGCATGGACATACTGGACATAGTACACAGGGTTTTCATTTGATTGTTTCTTGGCCAATTCAAGGTCAAAATCCAGCGGGCTGTTATAGTCACGCATCAGGAACAAGAAACGTGCCGCATCCCGACCTACTTCATCCATGACCTCTTTCAGGGTAACAAACTCGCCGGCCCGTGTTGACATAGCCACGGGCTTGCCATCCCTCAGAAGGTTGACCAGTTGCACAAGGATGAACGCACCCTTTTGCTTGTCATAGCCCAGGGCCTGAATCTAAGCGGAAACTCTGGATACATAACCATGGTGGTCTGCGCCCCAGATATCAATAATCCGGTCAAATTTTCTCTCCAGCTTGGCTTTATGGTAGGCAATGTCTGAGGCGAAGTAGGTAGTTTGCCCATTGGTCCGAACGACAACCCGATCCTTTTCATCACCAAAGTCCCGCGTACGAAACCACATGGCCCCCTCGTGTTCATAGATGACATCTTGGCTCTTAAGGTCGTCAATTACCGCCTGGACAGCTCCTGAATCAAACAGAGACTGTTCGCTGAACCACTGGTCAAAGGAGACGTTAAATGCGTCCAGGTCGTTTTTGATCCCTGCAAGGATTTCATTGCCTGCAAATCTTGCGCAGATTCCTGTGGCGTCCTCCTCCGGAATCTCCAACAGGCGGTTGTCTTCCTTAACAAGAAGCTTTTTTGCCAGGTCCTTGATATAGTCTCCCTGATAGAAATCTGTTGGGAACTCGATCGCGTGGCCCAGGAGTTGTCGATACCGGGAAAATACGGATCTTCCCAGGGTAGATATCTGGCGACCAGAGTCATTAACGTAGTACTCTGTTTTAGCGTCGTAACCTGCCGCTCTCAATATTGCCGCCAGCGTGTCGCCCACGGCCGCACAACGTCCGTGGCCCACGTGGAGAGGGCCAGTGGGATTAGCGCTGACAAATTCGACGTGAACGCGTTCTCCTTTCCCCATTTTGGAGGCGCCATAGGCCTTATCCTTATCATGAACGTCAATTAGAACCTTGAACCATTTCTCCCGGGAGATGAAAAAATTTATGAAACCCGGCCCTGCAACCTCTATCTTTGAAAACAGTTGGTCGGTGTTTTCAATATGATGGATGATGATGTCTGCAATCTCCCTCGGGGGGCTTTTCTGCCTTGAGGCCATAATCATGGCAATATTCGTACTATAGTCACCGTGGGCCGCGACCTTGGGGGTCTCGAGGACGATGGGGGAAGGGACTTCCACCGGCCGAAGATCCCCAGCGGCAAAAGCAGATTCTAGGGCTTGCTGCACCCTGGACCCGAGTATATCTTTCATGAGCTGCGTTTTAATTAGTCTTCTCGTCCAGGTCAATGAAGAGGATTTGGAAACAGGCGCTCGTTTTTCGCGGACCTGCGCCTGATCAGTTAAAATACGGCCCAGCGACCTTATTCCACAAACCCTTAACTGCAAGGATGATCTCTGCAACCTCTCTTACGGCGCCTCTGCCGCCAGGGGCCAGGGTGACGTAATGGGCTGTGTCGAATAGATACTCTGAGGCATCGGCTACGGCAACGGCAAAACCGACGCGGTTCATCACAGACAGATCTACCAAATCGTCGCCGACAAAGGCAATTTCCTCTGGCCGGAGGCGCCTTTCAGACAGGATCTTTTCAAGGATAGGCATCTTGTCCCTCACCCCTTGTACAACGTCGGAAATTCCCAGATCAGCGGCCCTTTTGTCCACGGAGGGACAGGTCCTGCCGGAAATGATGGCTGTCTCTATTCCCGCATGCTTCAACATCTTTATCCCGTGCCCGTCGCGCACATCAAAGGTTTTGGATTCCGTGCCGTCATCGTGATAAAAAAGGCGACCGTCTGTCATGACCCCATCAACATCCAGTATAAGGAACTTCACCTGCTCCACCCGCGCCCGGACCTTGGCGTTGAGGCGATCGAGAACGGAAGGGGTCCCCACCGGTTCTTTTCTGCCAGGCTCTTCCAGAAATCCAACTTTTTTTGTCATAGGTGTTCGGCCCTCTTTATTCGCCTTCGCCGTAATACCCCGCAGCGCACCGTCGCCCAAGCTATGGCGCGTCGGCGACTTGCTGCAGGGAGCTTCATTTT
>DAOUWN010000289.1 GCA_030667105.1 Deltaproteobacteria bacterium | reverse complement strand
TGATTCTTTTCTCCATAGTGGTTGCAGCAGAGCCAAGCGTTACTTTTTTTCTTTTTATGCTTGCCTATGTCTTTTCAGGCCCCTTTATAACTCTGTGGCTTCGCAAGAAAAACTGCAAGAAAGAAGGCGCTCCCAACGACAGCGTCGAGGTCCCTTCACAGGAGCCTGTGTAAACATGCCCCAAACCATTACTGAGAAAATCCTGGCAGCTCACGCAGGACGTGAGAGTGTGGCGCCCGGGGAATTGCTGAGCGTTCGGATCGATCTCGTCCTGGCAAACGACATCACGGCCCCGATTGCCATAGATCTCTTTGAGAAATCCCATATTTCCACTGTATTCGATCCCGAGAGAATTGCCTTGGTCCCTGACCACTTCGTTCCCAATAAAGACATCCGTTCTGCCGAGCAAGTCCAGATCATGCGCAGGTTTGCCAAGAAGTATGGTATCAAGCATTTCTTTGAGCTGGGGGAGATGGGTATTGAGCACGTCCTGTTGCCGGAACAGGGGCTGACGCTGCCTGGGGATGTAGTCATTGGCGCAGACAGCCACACCTGTACTTACGGGGCCCTGGGCGCTTTTGCTACAGGTGTTGGCAGCACGGACGTTGCCGCTGCCATGATTACAGGTGAAATATGGTTTAAGGTTCCCGAATCGATCAGGCTCAGCTATGTGGGCGAGCTCAAAAAGTGGGTGACCGGAAAGGACCTGATCCTCCACACTATTGGCGATATCGGCGTTGACGGAGCCACGTACAGGGCCATGGAATTCGTTGGAGAAGTCATAGAGGCTTTGCCGATGTCGGATCGAATGACAATGGCCAACATGGCTATAGAGGCCGGAGCCAAGAGCGGAATCATTGCACCGGATCAGGTGACGCTTGACTATATTGAACAGCAGGCAAAGAGACCCTTCGAGTGCTTTCACAGCGACCAGGATGCCGTTTACGATGAGGAAAAGTCCTACGACGTCTCTGCCCTTGAACCCCAGGTAGCCTTTCCTTATCTGCCCGAAAACACGCGGCCTGTCTCAGACGTGGGAACCATCCCTATTGAGCAAGCGGTTATCGGATCGTGCACGAATGGACGAATAGAGGACCTGCGCATGGCGGCCCAGGTCCTTAAGGGACGCACCATTAACAAGAATGTCCGCCTTATCATGATACCGGCCACACCAAGCATTTACCGGCAAGCCATGGCTGAAGGCCTTCTTGAGATTTTTTTGAATGCCAAGGCGGTTATAAGCCCCCCCACGTGCGGACCCTGCCTGGGAGGCTTTATGGGCGTCCTGGGGCCTGGCGAGAGAGCTGTTGCTACGACGAACCGCAACTTCGTCGGCCGGATGGGACATTCGACAAGTGAGGTCTATCTTGCTAACCCCGCAGTGGCGGCAGCCTCGGCCATACTCGGACGAATTGCGAGCCCGGAGGAGTTGTAGGAAAACCACTGATGACAATTGAAGGCGCTGTCTGGAAATTTGGTGACAATGTTGATACTGATGTGATAATTCCGGCCCCGTACCTTGTAACGGCAGACAGTGAAGAACTAGGCAAGCACTGCATGGAAGGCGTGGATCCCGCTTTTTCTGAAAAGGTGGGGCCAGGGGATATCATCGTGGCCGGCAAGAATTTTGGCTGCGGCTCCTCGCGTGAGCATGCACCCATGGCCATAAAAGGGGCCGGCATCTCGTGTGTGGTGGCAGAGAGCTTTGCCCGGATTTTCTATAGAAATGCATTTAACATGGGACTCGCGATCTTTGAAGCGCCGGGGGTATCCGAGGGAATTGGGACGGGCGACCGGATATCCGTCAACCCGGATACGGGCAAGATTACCGACCATACAAACGGACGGCACTTCTCTGCAAAGGCGATCCCTCCTTTTATGCAGGGGCTTATCAAGGCTGGTGGACTCATGCCGTATGTGCTGAAGCAGAAACAGGAGCAAGACCGAGCATAGAGACATAAAGGACGCCCACTGAGAATGGATGGGGTTGTTTTGTGAGGAACCGTGACGCCAAGACACTATGACATAGCCGTTATCCCAGGCGATGGCACAGGCCCGGAGGTGGTTGCCGAGGGATTGAAGGTGCTTGAAGCTGTTTCCGGCAAGAAAGGCTTTGAGCTTGCCTTTCGTTACTTCAGCCTGGGTGGCAAACATTACAAGAAGACAGGGGAAACCCTGCCTGACGGAGTCCTTGAATCGATAAGGGGATGTGACGCCATGTATCTGGGGGCCATCGGTGATCCGGATGTGACGCCGGGTATCCTGGAGAAGGGGATTCTCTTGAGACTCCGGTTTGAGTTGGATCAGTACATTAATCTGCGACCCGTAAGGCTCTATCCTGGTGTCGAGACTCCCATCAAGCACAAGGGACCTGATGAGATTGACTTTGTGGTCGTCCGTGAAAACACAGAAGGCCTCTATGCAGGCGCGGGCGGCATTCTGAGGCGGGGAACGCCCCATGAAGTGGCTATCCAGGAGTCCATCAGCACGCGTATGGGAGTTGAACGCTGCATTCGGTATGCCTTTGAGGCCTGCAGGCGCCGGGACCGGGCCAAGAAACTGACCCTGTGTGGAAAGACCAATGTTTTAACCTATACCTTTGACCTGTGGGAGCGCACATTCAACGAGGTGGGAGAATCCTACCCGGATATTGAAACCGACTATGTTCATGTGGACGCTCTGTGTATGTGGATGATCAAGAATCCGGAATGGTTTGACGTCATTGTGACCGAGAACATGTTCGGTGACATTATTACCGATCTGGGCGCAATGCTCCAGGGTGGCATGGGCGTTGCGGCCGGCGGAAACATTAATCCGGAGGGGATCTCTATGTTTGAGCCGATCGGGGGTTCTGCGCCAAAATACACGGGTCAAAATATCATTAATCCAATAGGAGCAATTCTGGCTGCCAAGCTTATGCTCGAAACCCTTGGTGAGCCGGAGGCCG
>DAOUWN010000167.1 GCA_030667105.1 Deltaproteobacteria bacterium | reverse complement strand
CTAAACACTCACAACATAATGAAACTGACAACATAACTGCAATAAAGCTGGATTTTTGCTACTCCCCAAACCGTGCAGATATACTGATGGTATCTTGAAAAGAAAAATGCCAATTTTCGGTTAGGCTTCCTACCTGCCGTAGCAGGACGCTCTCCCAGGCATCATCAAAGGCATGCTCTCAGGTATGCCTCTTCCAGTGATCGCAAGCCCTGTGGCCTAATACGTGCCTGCTGAGTGCATCTGAGTAACTTCTAAGCACACGTATGCGTGCATGGTTATAGCCTGAGAGCCTCCGACACTGCGCTTCTGATCTCCAGTATTGTTCTAACGGAAGAAGAATCAAGCTGATACTCCTTCCCATCCTTGAACATAATCATATAGGGGATGACATGGGGCTCACTTTCATCCACAAACTTTTTCACCAACTCAGCTTCCTTGCATTTATAGATTGCCACTTTGGTTGTTTTTTGATTCGCATATCTCGCAGCTAATTTGTCAATCTTGGCTTCGTGTGCCGCAAGGCCCTCGATAATGCCCTGGTCCCTATAAAAGCCGTAGCTCTCCCGGAGCTGCCAGGGGTCATCTCACGTGGAGCATAGTTCCCCCTTTTTTCTCTGTGCTTCAGAATATTCCTCCCTGTTTGCCTTGTAATGTTCATAATCCGAAAAGGAAAAGTACACCAAGGCAGGCACGTCGGATTCGACAACTTTTTTTTGGAAGTCTTTGGTTGTTACTTCAGGAGCCTCGGGAACGATTGTTTCAGGATCGCTCTCTGTTCCACTAGCCATAAGCTCGGCTTCTGTTTTCGCTTTCAAGATACTGGTAAATATTTCGTTCCAAGCTTCTACCCAACCAAGGAAGTGATCGACTACTTGGGCATTCTCTGGTTTGGCTAAAGGATTTTTGCAATAGCGCACTATAATAGGTTTGACTTTCTCCAAAAACATATAACAATCTGACATGAGATGAGCTAATTCCCATATCTCTTTTATTTGGTCAGAAGAATCCGGCGGTCTCCTGGCCGCACCTATTGTAAGCAAATCGTTAAAAAGGCCCGTTCTAGGTTTTTGTTTCTGTTCCTTGCTTTTGCCTTTCCGCTTCTCCTGCGTCTCTTTGGCAGCAGCATGTATGGATTTCTTGCCGTCAAGGACAGTCTGCTTCGTTTGTTCGTCAGCGTAGTCCAGGAGAGTCCGGGCTTTCTCAACTTTTGTCTTGGACGTACCAACTATCAGGGCTGTTTGCTCTGCTGACTTACCTGAATCAATAGCCTCACTTGAGGTTTTTGATTTCACCGCTTCGCTCTTACGATCTCCACCACGAGGTTTTCTTTCATCCACAGCCTCTATGCACCTGAGCAGGTCCGCGTCCGTAAGGTTACGCCGGTCCCGCTGGTTATGAATTGCATACTCAAGGGCAGCATCGGCACTGGCAAAGCTCACCCTGGCAACATAGACAGGAGACAGACCGATTTTCTTGGCAGCCAGTAGGCGCGTATGACCATCAATCACAATAGCCTGCTTGCGGTCCTCATCCAGCTTCTCTTTCCACAGGACAATAGGCTGTGACTGATCATAACCGTTGACCTTCATGTGCTCTGCTACGGCATTAACGGTCCCATTATCAACCGGGAATAGGCTGTTAAATGGTGCTTTGGTCTTAATCCTGTTAACTGCCATCCATTGACATTTTCCTGGCATTACTTTTTCCATTAGACCCCCTCAAATAAGAATGGCCCCCACACGTCCGCTTGCAAGCAGTCAAGGCACTCGCAGTAGACGCGCAGGGGCCAAAAAGAAACCCCGGAAGAAGGTCCACGCTCGCCACAAGCGCCCGGATTGCTCCGGCTCCCAGGGTTCAATGTATGTCTTGTTTGTCTCATCATGGCGATTCGGTACGAAAAACGTTCAGTCAATTATCAATCATAAAATAATGGCGTGTCCCTGCGAGCTACCTGCTTGAGCCACTTCAGATAAGCCTCTTCACTTTCATAGCCAAGATCCCGCCACACGGTTGCGGGTTGCCTTTTCCTTTCAGCTATCTTCTGACAGGCGCATTTAGGGTCGCGCTTGCCGGGCTCACACCCCGGCCTGTGAATTAGTTGCGGTTTGAAGCCGTCAAACATTTGCCGTCCTCTTACCCTACCTTACCCCTTAACCTTAAAATGTTCGTCCTCTTCAGCCCGTTTTAGACGGTCTCACGTTCATCTATGATAGGATAAGGGATTCTACGTCTCCGGTTCATCAGAGCTATGCTGCCAGTTTGAGCATTGCATGCCTTGGCCCTACAACTTTGATATCCTTAGATTCATAACCTAATAGCCCACCACCGGGTCTAAAACCCCGTGGCCAGCGTTATATGCACGCGCCTTTTCGTATCGAACTGTCAAGGCGTATAAGGCATAACCCAGGGCGGCTATTTTTGGGAAATCTGAGAGGTCCGTTGGCATGCCGGACAAAGCTAACAGCATCGCCGGCAATGCGCTTTCTTTTTCAAAGTACAAAACCTTCTTGGTCGCCGAGTTGCCAGTTTGAGCATTGCATGGCTTTATTTTTTCACGAATAAGCGATAAATAAGTCGCAGGTGCATCAGGCTCATCGACAAACGATGCTTTCGACAAACGGATCTTCGCCTCGCTACGGCGCATCAAGGTCATCATCGGACGGTTCGTGGTGTCACCGTAAAATTTCTCCACCTCCAGGAACCCCTTTAGTTCCTCACATCGTGCTATGATTTCAGATGGATTTCTGTTCTCATATTCCCCCAATACCCGAAGTTTGCGTTCCTCCAAATCCGGGTCCATCCTTAAATCTTCAGCCACAACAACCAGGGCCCCGGGGTTAGCACCAGGCCATTGCATACCGCCAACAATCCGTCGAAACGTTCTGCCCGTTCCCTCCTCCTCAAAATAAACGTCTGGTTGATCTAAAAACTTTGAAATAACCGCTGTTCGTTTGACAATTTTCTTCATGTTAATCCTCCTTTCAAGTGAGATCGCAATCCCCGAAGAAGCTCCCGGCAGCAAAATACCGTGCCATGGCTTCGTAATTAAAAGCGTGTCGGAAATGATCCGCGCCTAACTTCACATAAACATATCTCTTGGAGCCGGTTTCCTCGTCTTCCTCAAGTTTCTTCGCTACATTGTGAAGGTGTTGAGCAAATTCCCGGACAACCTCACACTCCTTGGGCAGGATAATTGCCTGGTCCATTATCTCACGGTGGCTTGCGTCCAGGCTTTCGGTCCGGTTGCAGGAAACAATCAACTCCTTCTCGTTCCAGGCATACGAACCCCTCTGATGCTCGTTGTAGTAATTGAGATAGACTTTTCCCTTAAAGCGTTCCGCAAAGGCCCGGGCGTTTCGGGTCTCCGGCAAGGCGTCTACCACACACCTGGAGACGTTGAAATTGCGCATCAACCGGTCAAGCTCCTCCCAATCCTTGTAAATGCCCAAGTGAATAACCTTACCAGCCTTTCCGTAAACCCTTTTGCCTATGACCACATGCAGGTCCTTGCCCTGATCCACTCCCATGGAACACGACCCCGGATCTTGGCTTGAGACTCCTTCACTTCCACACAATGAAAGAACGTCCTGCATTGACAGTCTGTTGGTAGCTTCTACGTAGGCATTGCCGATTTTCAGGTTGTAAAAATCAGTGAGGTTATTCGTGGTCCTGAATTGATGCAGGATATCTCTGGGGGCAACAAAATGGCTGAAAAGTTGTGAATAATGATAGCCGCGCTTATCAGTGATCGATGGTCTCCTGGCTACCCACTCACCCACGGATGGGTTAAGCTCCTGAGAGCACTTCTGACAGGCTCTAATGACTTTGCCGTGGGTTTCTATTAGGCAATCAGGGAAAGTGTCTTCAAGGCAAGTGTGCTCACCGCATTTCTCGCACTTTAAGAGCCAAAATCGCTGATCGGTTTCCTGAAAGGCCTTGTCAATGCCATAGTCCGGTAAAGTCGGGTTTGAGAGTTTCAACACTTCTTTAAACTCTGAATGGCCCATCCTCTCCATAGCCATGTCCAAGGCATTCTGAGGAGCCTCGTCCAGTTCATCGAAAACTATGAAGTCCACAGGGATTGATTTAAGGCCCACGCGGGATTGCATCCCCCGGAGATACAGGAAACTATTCCATATCTTCTTGATTCCAGCCGCGTCCGTGTCCCTAATCCAGGAGCCAATAGTCTCAGGGTTATCGTCAATGAGAGGATCAACCCGGGATTTCGAGAAATCTATAACGTCAGAGCGAGAGGGGAAGAGATACAAAATGCCCCTGTAACCGCCATAACGCGCCCCGTAAGCTACTTTAAGCATGGCCTTTGAAGTCAGGCCCATTTGGGCTGCCTTTTCTTCAACCTGGTGAGGGTGATCATCCTTGTAGGGTTCAATCAAGTACTCGTGCCGATCAAAAGTGAAGGGCTTGCCGTCCAGGATAATAGGTGTCCTTTCACACCAGTCCCAGAAGGGTGGTGGTGCGCTTTCGCTCTGATCAAACTGGTGATCTATCGCGTTAAGCATCCAGTTGAAAAGGGATGCTGGCTCGCTGTAATCTATCCCTAATCCTCTTTTGAGCCTGCGGTGATTCATTTGAAATTTCCTCAAACATGATCATTAAAGCTTTTTCCACAACTTCAACCTGGTAAATGGTTGTCCGAATAGTTGCCATGGCTGAAAATAGCTTCCTTGTCTCCGCTGCGAATTTTATCACCTGATCTTGCCACGCCCTGTAATCCCCATTATTGGAAGGTGTCACGGTGTCCTCGATCCAGGCCAGTTGATTCTCACATTTTTTAGCGAGGTCCAGCAAGCGGTCCATGGCTGTCTGTTTCTTCTCAACAAGCCCGGGTGCCTCTTTTATGGCCGCACTTTGGGCCATAGCTACATTGAGTTTACGCTTCGCCTGCGACACGGCTCCCGGTGTACAGCCAAAATGCTGAGCTATTTTTGAGGTAGACGTACCGTCTTTCAATAACTGATCCAATTCATTGAGGTCTATTTTCGAGGGTGTGGCCATTCTAAAGCATCCTAAATTTTAGTAAGATTTTAGCTTAAGTGTGATCCCGTTTATCGTTGACAACACGGCTCCGCCCCTTCACTTCCAATCTGTCTGAGTTTTACCAAGACCGTTTTTAGTTAGAAGATGTCCGTGGTTCCCGCTTGCGCTTGCTTTCAACTATGACCAATTTGCCGCGGACCTTAATGGTTCGGATACTGACTCTAAGTTTCCCGCTACCTTTCACAGAATTGTTTCCTTGTTCCTCTCAATAAAGGTATCCATATCCATAATGTCCACCCACTGCTTTTTCCCATGTTTGACGACAGGCAAGCCCCCTGACCAAATCAGGCTCCTGACGCTGTACTCTGAACGGCCAAGGTAAAAACCGGCCTCCTTCAGCGTATACAGCCTCTTGGCAAAAGGACTGCTTATCCTCTGCGCCTTTTTTCTCTTCGTTATTTCAGTACGTTGTGAAGGCATGTCACCGTTTTGTAACCGTAATAGAAACCCTATTCGGGTTTATCTTCAGGCACACAATCTCTTTCTCCCTGACCATTTCTGAAATGTTATCTCAGCAAAATGCCGACTTAGCAGATCGCAAGCCT
>DAOUWN010000002.1 GCA_030667105.1 Deltaproteobacteria bacterium | reverse complement strand
TATGCCACACGGCCTTTTTCGCGTGAGCGCACCTCGGTTATCCTTGGCATTAGCGGATCGGGTGAACTTGGCCAAATGTACAGTTTTAGATCCACATTACCAATGTTCTTTGGAAACTCTTCGCAAGATATTCTATCTCATTTTGATGGAGTATTGCCGGAGTGGACAGAGGATTCTTTTCCCGGGATCTTGATGAACGTCACTGCTGGAAGAGTGGCGAATCATTTTGACCTGGGAGGAGTTAACTACACGGTGGATGCGGCGTGTGCCTCGTCGCTGGCCGCTGTATATCTGGGCGTAAGGGAACTTGAAAACCAGTCAAGCAATATGGTTATTGTTGGCGCGGCGGATTGCATGCAAAATCCCTTTACCTATCAATGTTTTGCTAAAACGCGGGCATTATCACCCAGTGGGTGTTGCCATACCCTAGATGAAAGCGCTGATGGGATTGTGCTGGGCGAGGGAGTTGCTGCAGTGATTCTCAAACGTCTGGCAGATGCCCAGAAGGATGGAGACCGGATTTATGCTGTCATTAAAGGCATTGGGGCCTCAAGTGATGGAAAAGACAAGCGTTTGACAGCGCCGAGTCCTGAGGGACAGGAGAGAGCTTTCCGGCGAGCTTATGCAAAAGCAGGATTTTCACCCGATACAGTGGGCTTGATAGAAGCCCACGGCACAGGCACTGCAGTTGGTGATCGTGTGGAAATTGAGGCGCTCAGCAAAATATTTAAAGATGCCCGGTCCAACAGGCAAAGCTGCGCTATCGGCTCCGTCAAATCAATGATTGGTCATACAAAATCGGCGGCTGGGCTGGCTGGTCTTATCAAGACAGCTCTTGCTCTGCACCACAAAGTATTGCCTCCCACGCTTGGTGTCGAAACCCCAAACCTGGCGCTTCGTTTACCTGATAGTCCGTTTTATGCAAATACAGAGACGCGTCCCTGGATGCAACACAGTCGTGAATATCCTCGCAGGGCAGGAGTGAACGCTCTTGGTTTTGGTGGAACGAATTTTCATGTGGTTGCGGAAGAATACACCCAGGATTTTCTTGGTCATTTGGATCAGGCATCCTTCCAAAAATGGCCTTCTGAATTGCTAATCTGGAAGGGGGGCTCCCGCCAGGCTTTACTTGAAGCCATCCGGCCGCTTGAAAAGGGACTTTCTTCAGGAGTCAAAGTTTCACTGAGAGACCTTGCTTTTACACTTTCTAAAATTTGCGAACAAAATGTCTCGAAAACCAATGATGCCGGATTGAGCCTTGCTGTGGTGACCTTTTCACCAGAGGACCTGAGCCAAAAGCTGAAATGGGCCAGAGAAGCTCTGTCTAATTCCGATTCGACCGTTCACGATCCTCGGGGGATTTACTTTTCGGAGCAGCCGTTAGCCCTTGAAGGGAAAGTAGCGTTCTTATTCCCAGGTCAGGGTTCACAATATGTAAACATGCTCTCAGACATGGTCATTCAATTTCCTGAGATACGAGCCCTGTTCGAGCAAAGCAATTGCGTTTTGGAAGATAGACTCCCCAGGTCACTTAGCAGCTTTATTTTTCCCCCGCCTGTCTTTAGCAAAGAAGAGAGAAACTCCTGCGAGCAGGCTCTTGCCCAGACCCAAATTGCCCAGCCTGCCATGGGAACAGCAGATCTGGCCATGTTTCATCTGCTCAAGTCTCTTGGAATCAAACCGGACATGGTTGCAGGCCACAGCTATGGGGAATATGTAGCCCTGTATGCTGCGGGCGTTCTTGCTAAAGATGACTTTGTTGCTTTGTCGGAGGCCAGAGGACGATTTGTTGTTGAGGCAGCAGGTCTAGAGCCGGGCACAATGGCCGCTGTTAACGCGGGGGCTCAGGCTGTTTCTGAAGCCCTTAAGGATATGAACGAGGTATGGATAGCCAATTTGAACGCTCCGGAGCAGACCATTATTTCGGGCACGCAATCAGCAGTAAAAGAGGCGGTTAAGAGATTCAAAAATTCAGGAGTACGCGCGCGTCTGATTCCGGTTGCCTGCGCATTTCATTCTCCTATCGCATCCGGGGCTTGTGAACGGTTAAGAAAAGCCCTCTCTGATATCAAGCTTGACGTTCCATATTTAGATGTATACTCGAATACCACTGCGCGTCCTTATCCTGCTGAACCCAAGGCCATTGCCGAGCAGTTGGTCCAGCATCTTGTTAGCCGGGTGGAATTCATTCGGGAAATTGAGGCCATGTATGAGGACGGTGCCCGGATCTTTGTGGAAGTGGGTCCGGGCAGAGTGCTGAGTGGGTTAATTGACCGGATTCTCAGTGATCGTCCGCATCTTGCCATTACTTCCAATCAGAGTGACCGGTCCGGGCTGGTTCAACTGCATCACTGCCTCGGACAGTTAGCTGCACATGGCGTCCCTGTTAAGATGGACAGGCTTTATGAGAGAAGGTCATCAAGGCAAATCGACCTTAACGCGCTGAAGAAGGGAACCGATCAAGCCACTCTGTCTCCCACCACCTGGCTTGTTAACGGCACCAGGGCAAAGCCTCTCAAGAAGGTCTCTGCATCGGATTCAGATCAGGGGATCATGCCAATGCGCCTGACCATTGATAGAGAGGGGGCCACTACTGTTTCGGCTGAATCAGAAAAGGAACAAGCCCCAGCACCAACTCCTCCCGAATCACGGACAGAAAATCAACCTTCTTCGTTTATATCTGAGCCTGAATCTCTTTCAGGAGATGACGTTGCTCAGGCTATGACCCGGTTTCAACGGATGATGAATCGCTTCTTGGAAACCCAGAAAAGTGTTATGTTGACTTACCTTCAGGGTACGCCGGGTGTGGCCAAGCTACCTGCCAAGGAGCAAGACGATATTGTTCGGACAGAGACTCCTTTGGCAACTCCGTTACAGCAGGATCTTCAAGTTCCTCAGACTGAAGAACTCCATCCACCCACTGCTCAGGAACAATCCCAGGAAAAGTCACCAACCAAGTCCTTGAAGACTGAAGAGAAACCCGAAATCATATCCGGCATAGCCACCTCCGACGAAAAGGCGGATTTTTCTGAAGAAGAACTGGTATCACATCTGTTAGAAATCGTGAGCGAGCGTACAGGATATCCGAAGGACATGCTGGACCTGGATCTGGATTTAGAGGCAGATTTGGGTATTGACTCCATCAAACGAGTGGAGATTCTGGGCAGTTTTCAGCAACTTCTTTTCCCGTCCGACAAAGGAGCCCTGCCTGGGGAGATCGAGGACTTGAGCGGCATAAAGACGTTCCGGGAAGTTATTGATGCGATTGAGAAACACAAAGGTTCTACCGACAAGAACAGGGGGCCTGAAGAAGCTACAAAGCCCCTTGTGGAACCAACCTCCAAGACCGAACCTGAACCTACCGAAGAGGTTCTTCCTCGCTTTATCTTGACCCCGGTGACCATGCCTCTGGCAAATCGAAACGTTAATCTCTCTCGGGATCGGGTGCTCATTGTGACCGATGACGAAAGGGGCATTGCCCAATCACTCACGGAAAAGCTGAAGAAGCAGGGCAACAACGTGGTCTTAGTCCGATGCAGCGGCGCAACTGCAAAAAGAGAAGAACACTGTTATAACTTGGAGTCCTTTTCTGCCGAAGCAATTGGCGGGCTCCTGGAGTCCATTCGAGAACGAGAGGGTTCCTTTGGCGGCCTGATTCATCTCCTGCCGTTGAAGGAATGGGTATCATTCGAAGAAATTGACATGGCTGACTGGAAGAACCGCTTCCATTTAGAGGTAAAGACCTTGTTTCATTTTCTCAAGCACATAGAAGGAGACCTTAAAGAGGCAGCAACAGAGGGTGGGGCCTGCGTGTTGTCTGCCACTGGCATGGGGGGAAGCTTTTCCACTGGACCAAGCACCAGTGCGCAGCAGTTTTTTCCAGGACAAGGTGCCATTCACGGGTTTCTAAAGACTCTTGATCTTGAATGGCCAGAAGTGCGGGTGAAGGCGGTCGACCTCAATCTCAAGGAAGCAGCTTCATGCCTTGGGGATCACCTTGTATCAGAGATTGAGACAGATGATGGCATCGTAGAGGTAGGCTACGAGGGTTCCCGCCGACTCCGTCTGGGGTTGGTTGATACGTCATTGATGAATAGGATGGAGACAAGCTTAAAGGTCGATTCATCGTGGGTTATTCTCGTCACCGGAGGCGCGCGGGGTATCGGAGCCGAGGTGGTCTGCGAACTGGCCAGACGGTATCAGCCCACCCTAATCCTGATGGGCCGTGCCCCCCTGCCTCCTGAGAAAGAATCCCAGGAAACAGTGCGCCTGACTCAACCGAAAGAATTGAAAGCCGCTTTGATCGCAAAGATGAAACAAGACGGGATATCCTTTACCCTGCCGGACGTTGAAGCGGCTTACAAACGGCTTTGCAAAGAGCGAGAAATCCGCTCCAATATCGAAGCAATCCGAAAAGCTGGGGCTAAGCTCGAATATTTTGAAGTCGATGTGCGCGACGAGCAAGCCTTTGGCGACCTTATTGATCACATCTACCGATCATACGGTCGCCTGGACGGAGTCGTTCACGGAGCCGGGATCATCGAAGACAAGCTTTTTAAGGATAAAACATGGGCGTCTTTTGATCGGGTTTTCGGAACAAAAACGGAGAGCACATTTACCCTGAGCCGCAGGCTCCGCCCTGAAGCGCTTAGATTTTTTGTCCTATTTTCATCTGTGGCTGGCTGCTTCGGAAGCCGGGGACAATGTGACTATACGGCAGCCAACGAGGTATTGAACAAATTGGCCATTTACCTGGATCAGAGGTGGCCGGGACGCGTGTTGTCTGTGAATTGGGGGCCGTGGGAAATCGGGTTGGCGTCTGCTGAAGTTCAGCAGCAGTTTGCCAAACGAGGTGTAGGACTTATCTCCCCTTCAGCCGGTGTTGCCACCTTCCTTGCAGAAATAGTCAAGGGTCGAAAAGGGGAAGTCGAGGTCATCATCGGAGACGGCCCTTGGAGGCGAGAAGCTTCCTCAACAGGGTGTTCTGCTCAGCCTGATAAGTCGGGAAATTTCTTGCCTCTTTTGGACAAAATAACCGCATTGAAGAAAAGCGACGGTCTTCTCGAGATCGTGAAGTGCCTCGATCCGGCGCAAGATCTATATCTCCAAGACCATCGTCTGGATGGAACCCCAGTATTGCCGGCCGCCATGGCCTTTGAGTTAATGGCTGAGGCCGCACAAACGGGGTGGCCAGAGTGGAACGTCACCGCACTCGAGGATATTCGGGTTTTCAAAGGGCTCGTTTTGAACGAAAAATCTCGTGATGTGCGGCTCTTGGTTCACCCGAAAGGAGATATGAGTCCAGAAGCAAAAACAATTGCGCTTGAGGTTTCGATAACAGATAGCCAACATGTTGAAAGGATGTATTACAGGGCTACTGTAATTTTGGACCAGAGATACCCGCTTCCCCGGCGGCACGAAGTGAAAATCGGTGTGAGCATGAAGCCGTTTTGGACATCCGTGGAAGAGGCATACGAGAAATTGCTTTTTCATGGTCCCCGATTTCAATGCATTAGGAGTATCGAAGGTATTTCCGAGCAGGGCATATTCGCTACCCTCGTGCCGTCGTTACCCGGAAAATGTCTCGCAAATGAACCACCAGGAAACTGGCTTATGGATCCGGTTGTACTGGACGGCGGTCTCCAGCTTGCGCTTCTCTGGGCAAGAAACTATCTCGATATTACCGTTCTCCCTTCGAGCTTTAAGGCCGTGCACATTTTTAGGCCCTTTCATTTCGCGTCTTCCGTTCGCTGCCACCTCCAGGTGCTGGAGAAATTTGGAAAGCAGACGGTCTACTACAACATATACTTCATGGATCGAGAAGGATTTGTGCTGGAAATGATCGAAAGGGTTGAGGCGACAGGGAGTAGTGCGCTGAATCGTTTAGCCGAATCACATCCTTCAGCAGTTAGACAGATTCGGTGATAGGGAGTTGATGGTTATGCCAAACCAGGCCTTGGAAGAACGTGATCCGATGATGCAGGATGATGTGGCCATTATTGGTATGGCCTGTGTTTTTCCCAAGGCTCCGAACCTTCAGACGTACTGGGAGAACATCCTCTCCAAGGTGGACGCCATCGGCGATCCGCCTGAAAATCGGAGAATGGATGAGTTCTTTGATCCTCGATCCGAAGAAAAATACAAGACATACTGCAAAAGAGGTGGTTATCTGGCTGAATTACCGAAGTTTAATCCGTTCGACTACGGCATCATGCCGGTGGCCATAGATGGCGCCGAGCCTGAGCATTTTTTGGCGCTGCAAGTAGCCCACGATGCCCTGGTGGATGCCGGCTTTCCGGAAAAGCCATTCAATCGAGAACGGACAGAGGTGATCCTGGGGCGTGGCACGTTCGTGAGCCGTGGCCTCGTGACCGTGTTACATCATTGCATTACGATACCCCAGGCCATTCGCGTGTTGAATGAACTACATCCAGAGTACTCTATGGAGGAGCTTGAAGCGATCGAACAACGACTCCGATCCAGCGTGCCGCCCTTCAATGCGGAGACCGCCCCTGGGCTGGTTCCCAACATCATGGCTGGTCTCATTGCCAATCGCTTAGATTTGAGGGGGACCAATTTTGTTGTGGATGCGGCCTGTGCATCCGCCTTGGTGGCCACGGAAATAGGAGTTCAGAACCTGCTTGCAGGCAAATGTGACATGGTCCTGACTGGCGCATTGCAGACATCTGCGGCGGCGTTTATGAACATACTCTTTGCCCAACTCGGGGCCGTCTCACGGCTTTCTCAGATGAAGCCCTTTGCCGCTGATGCAGACGGAACGATGTTAGGTGAAGGCATTGGCATGATGGTGCTCAAACGAAGAGAGGATGCGGAAAGGGACGGTCATCGCATTTACGCTATTATCAAAGGTGTCGGTTCTTCTAGCGACGGAAGGGCCAAAGGCATCCTGGCACCCCGGGTTGAAGGAGAAGAACTGGCCCTTCGGCGAGCATATGAAGCAGCCGGCATTTGCCCCGATACCATCGGACTGATCGAGGCCCATGGAACTGCGTTGCCGCTGGGAGATATCTCCGAGATGCAGGCTCTAAGGCGGGTCTTTGGTTCAAGAGATGGAGCCCAGCCCAAGTGTGCCATAGGCTCCGTGAAATCCATGATCGGTCACCTACTTCCGGCAGCAGGGATCGCAGGAATGATCAAGGCCGCGCTTGCACTCTATCACAAAACGTTACCTCCTACGCTCCATTGTGAACACCCCAATCCCAATTTGGAAATAGATAAGACCCCCTTTTATTTAAACACAGAGACCAGACCATGGATTCATGGGGCGTCAAATGTCCCACGCCGGGCAGGCGTCAATGCCTTCGGTTTCGGGGGCATCAATGCCCATGCCGTGATTGAGGAGTACGACAGTGGTAAGGAATCAGCCACAGAAAGCTACTGTCGTCACTGGGACACGGAATTGTGTGTGCTGCAGGCCGACTCCAGGGAAAGTTTGATCGGCCATGGCCAGCAGCTCATGGGGTACCTATCGGCATCGCCCGAGGCGAGTTTGCTGGATGTGGCATATACATTCAACGCGAAGCCGGTTGAACAACCTTACCGTCTGGCCATTGTCGCCTCTTCGGCAGAGGAGCTAGGAAAAAAACTCGCGCATGCTATGGAGCGTCTTGAGGATCCAGGGCGCATCCGGATCAAAGACAAAAGTGGCATCTATTTCTTTGAAGAGTCCTTGGCGCGCGAAGGTCGCCTCGCTTTCCTCTTCCCCGGGGAAGGCTCTCAATACCCCAACATGCTGGCGGATCTGTGTCTCCACTTCCCCAGGGTACGATCCTGTTTTGATACCCTTGACCGTGCCTTTGGGGACCATTCCAGAGAATCCCTTCCCAGCCACCTTATTTTTCCATTGGGCAAGGACCAAGGAAAGGGTCTTTTGGAAGAAGAAGAACTTTGGCAGATGGATTACGCTGTGGACGCAGTTCTTACCGCAGACAGAGCTATTTTTGAACTATTTAACCGTCTGGAGATTTGTCCCCATGTGATTGTTGGCCACAGCAGCGGTGAGATCATGGCCTTGGAGGCCGCGGGCGCCATTGAATTGTCGGGCGAAGAAGAACGGATGCAGCATATCCTTGCCGGCAATGAGATGATTCGGGGTTTTTTTGCCGAAGATGCGATTCCTGAGGCCATATTGATTGCGGTGGGAGGTGTGGACCGGAAAGTGATTTCCGAAGTGGCTCAAGAAAGGGAAGGCAAGCTCTTCATCGCCATGGATAACTGCCCCCATCAGGTTGTCATCTGCTGCGGCAGAGATGTGCGGGATAGGGTCATGGACCATCTTCGTGGTGCGGGGGCCATTTGCCAAGTTTTACCTTTCGCGCGCCCATATCATACGCCGCTGTTCGAACCAGGCCGCAAGTCCTTGGAAGAATTCTTTGGCCGCATAGATATCCTGACCCCAAAGGTGGAAATGTACTCATGCATGACCGCGAGGCCGATGTCTCATGATCCTGGAGAGGTTCGCAAGCTGGCTGTAGGGCAGTGGGCTGCGCTGGTTCGGTTTCGAGAGACCATTGAGTCCATGTACGAGGCGGGTGTGCGTCTCTTCGTTGAAATCGGGCCTAGGGGCAACCTCACCGGCTTTGTAAGTGATACCTTGAAAGGTCAACCGCATCTCGCCGTGGCTTCCAACGTCCATTATCGTTCGGGAACAACACAACTGAACCATGCTCTTGGTCTTCTTGCCGCACACGGGGTCCCCATGCGCTTGGACTCTCTCTACAATCGTCGGGCGCCCCGGACACTGGATCTGGAGAATGCAGGAGGGGGGCAAACGGAACATGGAGCAGAAAAGGGGGGCGTAGAATTAACCATAGGCTTGCCCATCCCCAGCCTGGAAGGACTAAAGGGCTTAGTGAAGACCACGCCACAATCAAGCCAGGATGTGGTTGGGCACGGAAGTCAGAAGGATGGCTCTTCGCGCAGGATCGAACCGGTGAGGGCGCCAAATCAAGATTTCGATTCTCAAAGGCCTGGCACTGCTGGAGAGGCGGGGCCTCCCTTTCCCTTGGAAAACGTCTCTATGCATGGCCGTGGTCAGGACCAGCACCTGGTCATACAGGAATATTTCCAGACCATGGAGCAGTTTCTGGATGCCCAAGAAGAGGTGATGAAGGCCTACTTGGCACAAACGGGTTCCTTGCCAATTGGTCATGAAGAGAGGTGGGCGACGGTTCGATCCGGTACATCATCAAGCGATCAAACAAGGGGTGCGGCTGACACCACAGACATGTCAATCCAGTATGTGGAGGCGTCCGAAACTTCCATGGAGATGGACACGGTCCCCACCCCGCACGCCCCGACGGTGGAAAGTTCGCCGCCATCTTCCGATTCCACCCCCAAGTCGAGAGAATCCATCGAGACTCTCTTGTTCTCGTTGGTCAGCGAACGGACCGGATATCCCACGGATATGCTTAAGCCAGATCAGGACTTGGAGGCCGATCTGGGCATTGATTCCATCAAGCGGGTTGAGATCCTGGGGGCCATGTCCAAGCATTTGGGTTCCTTTGAAGAGAGCCGGCTGGAGCAGCTGAACCGCCTGAAGACCCTGGGGGAGATCGTTCATTATCTGACAGAGAGCCCGAGTAAAGGAGATCGCCCTCACAAACCCGCACCGGCAGAGGTAACCTCGCCTGATGCCGAAGGCACCTCAGCCATGCCGTTTGCAGGGAAAACCCTTCGCTTTGTCCCAGGCGATGAGATCACCGTCGTGCGGCAACTTGACCTGAACGAAGATCTCTACCTCCAGCATCATACCTTTGGGGGGAACGTCTCACAGTTTGATCCAAACCTTTTAGCCCTTCCTGTTCTTCCCTTCACCATGGGCTTGGAAATGATGGCGGAAACAGCAGCACAATTGTTTCCTGACAAGTGCCTTGTTGGAATGAAAAATATCACGGCTCATAACTGGGTCGTATTGGAGTGGCAACAACTCACGTTGGAAATAAACGCAAAAGTAAAGCCAGGGGCGCCCCAGGCCGACGTCCGAATCCGGATTCTGGAATCTGATTCCTTTCAAGCGGAGGCCCGATTAGCCGTTGAAGGAATAATGATCTTTGGTGATACCTACCCGGAAGCTCCGCTATCCAGAGATTTTCACTTAAGTTCAGAGAGTTCCTCTACCATTCCTCCGGAGCAGTTTTATCCATACGCCATGTTCCATGGACCGTTGTTCCGGAGCGTCTCAGCGTTGAATCGATGCGGAGATAATGGTGTGGAAGCTGCGCTGGAGACTCCCCCGAGAGACCATCTCTTTCGGAGCATAAGCAATCCACTATTTCTTTCAGATCCAGTATTGCTTGACGGCGCTGGTCAAGCAGTAGGCTTATGGGCTGCTAATTACCTTGATACGAACTTTGTGGTGTTTCCTGTAGGCTTGGGTGAGGTCCGATTTTATAGCGCGCCTTCGCAGAAATCCATAAGTACGACGTGCCAGGTTAACACTGCTCTAAAAGGAAACACGTACATCCGATCTGATATTGACCTGCTCAACACAGACGGTTCTCTTAGTACACAAATTAAAGTCTTGCAGCATAAGCGCATCAATATGCCCGAAGCAGTTCATCTCTTCCGGGGTTCACGAGAGGTAATGCTCAGCACTCTGTGGAAAGCGCCGGTGGAGCCATTCGCGTCTTCGGAAATGGTGACCTGCTGTCGGTTTAACCCGGTCGATATGGATTTCAGTGGAGCAGATGGACAGGTCTTACGTACCGTGGTGGCTTACATTGTTCTCGGTCGGCGTGAGCGCGAGGTTTGGGCCAAGCTATCGGGGCCAGAAAAACGCCGCACTGAATGGCTCCTCGCCCGGGTGGCTGGAAAGGAAGCTGTCCGCTTGTTATTGAAAGAGCACTATGGTATAGAAGCGTGGTCGGCTGATATTGATATCCAGGCAGACGATCATGGCAAACCAGTAGTCACCGGAGAATGGGTTGGTCAAGTAGACAAAGTACCCTCGCTTTCGCTGTCCCATTCCCAAGGTGTGGCCGTCGCATTAGCTGCAGACGGTGCAAAAGGCATGAGTGTGGGTATTGATATCGAATGCATTCGCCCACGGAGCAAGGGCTTTGAAAAGCTTGCCTTTAACCCCGAGGAGAAAAAACTGATTGCAGCTCAGGGAGTGTCTGATTCAGCAGAGTGGGCTTTGCGTGTATGGTGTGCAAAGGAGGCTGTCGCTAAGGCACTAGGGAGGGGGCTACCTGGCGGGCCTCGAGATCTGACAGTGCGAAATTTAAATCGAAGAACAGGGGGTGTGGCCTTAGAGGTTTCTGGTAAATTGGTCCTTGAATTTCCTCACCTTCCTGGGAAAGTTCTTAAAGCTTACAGTTTTCGTGAAGGCGACTTTGTTTATGCCAGTGCCTTATGCGAGGGAAAAATCCATATAAAGAAGTAGAGTTTAGCAGTATAAATGGGGATGAACTTGACGGGTGAAGTCCCGAGAATTTACGTGGATTGAAGTGGTTAAGCAATTCGAATGATTAAAGACTATGGGGAGCAAACAAGATGACTACAGACACGACAAGTACGGCTTCTACAGATCTGTTACCTAAGGATAGCATTCTGAAAAGTGTTATTCATATTCTGAGGGAGATGACGAGTGATTGGGACCTTGAGTTTTCGGGTGACATCGCGCCGAATACGCACATCATATCGGATCTTGAATTCGAGTCCATTGACGTTGTGCAGATAGTGGTTCAGATTGAGGAAACCTTCCAGCGTAAGGATCTGCCTTTTGAAAAACTCCTTATGGTGGACGGTCGCTATCGTGATGATATGACCGTTGAGGAAGTTGTGGATTTCCTTCATAAGTACCTTTAGAGCACGGACAGGAAAAGGGGATATCATATGAGAAATACGGTCTTGATCGGCTTGGATGGAGCGACGTTTAGCAGCCTTGACCCTCTCATGGAAGAGGGTCACATGCCTTTTCTCAAGAATTTCATCGACAGGGGTTTCCGGGCTAAACTGCTCTCCACGCCTAATCCCCTCACACCACCCGCATGGGTGTCCATGGTTACTGGACGCAGTCCAGGTCATCACGGGATTTATGATTTCGTTCGATGGGAGGAGCGGGAAGGGGCGGTCTATTTCACCCTTAACAATTCCAGCGATATCCTCTGCGAGACTATTTGGTCCATAGTCAGCCGTCAGGGGCTGAAGGTGACTCATCTGAATTTTACCACTATGGCCCCACCGAAACCGATCAACGGAATGGTCATCCCAAGCATGGTCCAGTGGCGCCACATCAAGAAAAACGTCTATCCCAAGAAAGTGCTTGATATCCTTAAGGCTATCCCAGATTTCAATCACAAAAACTGGTGTTCGACTTATGGAGATGTGGTCGAGATTATGCAAGAGCGGGCCTTGCATCCAGAGGACCAAAAAGACTGGGTGACACAGAACATCAAGCGCGACTATCAGTGGTTCAACATCCTTCGTCAGCTTATGAAAAATGAGCCCGCCGACCTAACGGCCATTGTTTTTGACGGCGTGGACAAATTGCAGCACTTGTGCTGGCGGTTTCTTGACCCGAATTGTATGCCCACGACATGGCTGGACTGGGAGCGAAGGATGCGGGATTATGTTTTAGATTATTTCCGTAATCTGGATACTTACATCCGTGACATCGTCGAATTGGCGGGTGATCAGGCCAACGTGTTCATTGCATCTGATCACGGTTTTGGCCCTACCAGTTATCTCTTTCATGTGAATGTCTTACTTAAGAAACTCGGCTACCTTGAGTGGAAAGAGCAACAACACAATAAAATGAGGGTTGTCAGTCATGAAGTGTCGTTTGTCAGTCTAGACTGGACAAAAACATCGGCCTATGTGGGAACTCCCGCAAGCAATGGGGTGTGCATCCGAGCCCTTGGAGAACCAGGCCAAAACAGGATGACACGTAGCGAGTATCTTGCGTTGAGAGAAAGGCTTATACAACAGCTCTTGGACTTTCGGGATCCATTCACCGGCGAGCAGATCATAACGCAGATACTAACACGGGAAGAGGCTTTCCCAGGCCCGGCAATGGAAAAAGCCCCGGATCTTGTTTTGACGCTGAGTGATCACAGCTTTGTATCCGTTGCGAACGAAGAACCAATCGTTTTACAACGTCCAGTTGTCAATGGGACCCATCGACCCGAGGGGGTGTTTATTGCTGGAGGGCCCATGATCCGTAGTGGTGAGGTTTGGGAGCAGTGTTCCATCCTGGACGTGGCACCTACCCTACTCTACAGCCTTGGCTTACCCGTTCCCAACGAGTTTGAGGGGCGGGTGACAAAAGAGGCCATCAGGCCGGACTATCTTAAGTCACATCCAGTCCTTATCGGTAAGGGTGGAGATGCCGGAACGACTTTGGCTCCTTCGGAACACTCAGAATCTCCGTACACAGATGATGAAGAAAAGGAGATTCTATCGCAACTCCGTGCCCTTGGGTACATTGAATAAGGGCGCACAAGAGATATGCCATTCATATCAGTAAGCGGAACTGAGCTATATTATATCCAGAGTGGAGACGGGCCCAACGTCGTTCTCGTCCACGGTTTAGCCTCTAATCTGGCATTCTGGTACACTGGCATTGTGCTGCCTTTGAGAAGTCAGTATCGAGTGACCGCTTATGATCTGCGTGGCCATGGCAAAAGTGGCGTACCGCCTACGGGCTATACCCATGTCCACATGGCCGATGACCTTCTGGCACTTGTAGATCACCTGAAACTGGAACGATTTCACCTGGTTGGCCACAGTTATGGTGGACTTGTCTCTCTCTCTTTCGCGCTTCGTCATCCTAAACGTCTTAGCTCGCTTACTTTAGCGGACGTTCCAATTGACGGTCTCTCTTCAGATTGGACTTCCTGCTGGCCTGAATTGCTGAACAAATTGCCTGAAATGGCTACCAGAATCAGCAAGGATGATCCCTACGCGGAACTGCAAATTCTGGAGGAGTTGGCTCGGTCTCAGGTTCGGAGTCAACTGAAAAGTGTAACGCCGAACTCAACCTTCTCACCTTTTGGCTGGGGCAAAGGATCTAAAAAGACCGTGAAACGCTGGCTCCAACTACTGAATGACACAACTGCGAAAGAGGCTTTTCGGTCGAGAGAGTTGTCAATTCGCGATTTTCTGAAGATAGAGACGCCAACTTTGGTGACCTATGGGATAAGATCGAAATGGAAATCCTCCGGCGATATCTTGAGAGAACACCTGCCCAATTCGAAGATTGTTTACGTGGAGGGGGCAGGTCATGCCCATCCTTGGGAAAGGCCCGGAGACTTTCTTCGGGGATGGTTAGAGTTCATCGCCTCTGTCGACAAAATCATGCCTTACTCTGGAATAGA
The DNA here is from genome assembly GCA_030667105.1 of Deltaproteobacteria bacterium. Next base: position 7,868 of record DAOUWN010000002.1, on the reverse strand, counting down.
ACGAAGAATGTACAACAGGCAGGAGATTTGCATTCGCCTCGATCTATGGGTAGGTAAAGGCGACCTCTATCCGGTGAAGACCGTGAATATCTCCATAGCCGGCATCCTGGTTTTGTGTCCCCGACCTATGGAAATGGGTTCAGAGGTGGAGTTTTTGCCAGTCAATAGAGAGGACGGCCAGAGTGATACAGTGAAGGGGCGGATCGTGAGGCGGGGGGGAGAATTACCTGAAAAAGAGCACCGATTCGGCATTGAGATCCTGAGGGAAGATCAAAGCAGCCAGGTTCTGGCAGATTGGATAAGAGGCTATACGAGCGAGGCCACAGAGATGAACCGGAGCGTCTCCTTGGGGAACAAAAGCTGATGTGGTCCAAGATCACAGAATCCAATTGGGCTGAGACAGGCCAGATTCCCGAACATCCCCCGGGATTAATGGCTAGGAATTTTAGGAAGATCTCTTCGAACGGTTTTGGAGACCCTCTGAACGCTTATCCTCATTGCATGGCGTGGTTCAAGGACAAGCTCTATGTTGGAACGACTAGGGCCAACCTCCACATTCTTTGGTTTGCTACGGGTGAACGCGTTAAGAATTTCCATATCTGGCCTGTGGAACATCCTGAAAGACCATACGACCTTGATCTCAGGGCTCAAATCTGGCGATATGACCCCCGTTCCAGAAGATGGGAAAACGTCTTCCTCTCTCCCATGATTATGGGAAGTGAAGGTTTTGAGGTGCCTCTGGCCATCGGTTTCCGTGGGATGACGATTCATCGGGGACCCAATGACCCATCCCCGGCTCTTTGTTTTCCCACTTGGGCATCCAGGTTGGGACCGGGACCGGTGCTATTGCGCTCATTCGATGGCCGGAGATTTGAGCAGATTTTCGAACCTGGGTTGGGCGATCCAACGGTTACCACAATTCGTTCCATCGTATCCTTCAAAGGAAAGCTGTTCATTGCCCCAACTGGGACCACCAAAGATCGAATTTCAGGCAATGTCCCTGACAGACTGGTGGTGTTGGTCAATAGGGACATATCAAACTCAGATTGGGAGCTTGCATGTGAGCCCTTTTTCGGGGATAGAACCAATCTGGGTGTATTTTGTATGACGGTTTACAACGGGTACCTCTATGCTGGAACTGGAAATAACGAAGAAGGCTTCCAGATCTGGAAGACAGATGCAGAAGGTTTTCCCCCTTACAAATGGAAAAAGGTGTTCTCACATGGTGGTTTTCGTGGAAAAGAGAACCAGGGCGTGGTGTCCATGACTCAGTTTAAGGGGAGACTCTATGTAGGATCGGGGATTATAGGCGGATATGATCGGGAAAAGAATGTTGGACCAGCCTCCCCCGAACTCTTTCGCCTGGACCCTGATGACTTTTGGGAACTGATTATTGGCGAGCCCAGAATCACGCCTGAGGGATTAAAGGTTCCGCTGAGTGGACTTGGGGCCGGATTTAATAGCCCTACTGTGGGATATTTCTGGAGCCTGTGTGAGCACGAGGGATGCCTCTACTTGGGTACCTATGATATAACATCGTGGTTGCCTTATATCCGCCTCGACAATTGGCCGAGACGCATAAGGCAGGCTGTAGAGCAGTACGGCATAGAAGAAATTTTGGAAACCTGGGCTGGCTTTGACCTCTGGCGTAGCTGGGACGGCGTGAGATGGTTCCCTGTGAGCCGCAACGGGTTCGGGAATTCCTATAATTATGGTGTACGAACCATGGCTTCCAGTCCGTTTGGCCTTTTCATAGGCGCGGCCAATCCTTTTGCACCGACCGTGGCAGTCCAAAGGCTTGGAGTCTGGAAGTATGTTCCCAACTTTCGTGGGGGGCTGGAGATCTGGTTGGGTTCAAGGGAATGGGATAAAGTCCAGGGAGAGGGACGCATTGGACCGCCGATATGGCCAACCCCAAGGTTGGGGATGAAGACTGAGGACCCTGACCAAGTTTGTGAGAAACTGATCGATGACTTCTACGAAGGGAGCGGCTTCAGGCACTGCGGCTTGTGGCGATATAGGACAAAGAGCCCGGTTCAGGCATGTGAGGATCTGGTAGAGGAAATTCTCTCCTTCATTGCCAGCGGGCAGAAGCGTATTCTGGAAATCGGCTGTGGCAGAGGCGCAACCACAAAAGCGATCTTGAAGCATCTTCCGGAAGTTTCACTCACGGGGGTCGTGAAGAAAAAGGACGAGCTGAACTCATGCCGGAAGAAGGTTCCCGAATCAACTTGCCGAAGGATGAAAGGCCCCAGGCTGAAATTCAAGCGGGATTTTTTGACTGTGTGATCAGTGTGGAAGGGCTGAAACTATTTGGAAATCCAAGTAAGTTGTTTAGAGAGATCTATCGAGTGCTTAAGCCCGGAGGAAGACTCCTGTTTTCCGATATTATCCTCGATCTGAGCGCGCCTCGCAAAAAGAAGAGCCCCGTAGCGAGGAATATCGGGAATAGCCCAAAGGAATTTAAGGAACTCCTTGTCCGCACTGGGTTCCAGCAGGTACAGATCCATGATACCACACAGTCTTGTTGGAAGCGATTTCAGAGCAACGCCAGTAGACAACTTCAGCTAAAGCTGCTTTCAAAGGGATTGAACCAAGATTATTACCCTCAACTCTTGGCATACTTGCCCAACGGCAATTTGCCGGTGAATTACTATATCATTTGCTCGGCATCAAAAGAGGATGGAGCAGCAGAAAATCGGAAATGACGGGAACAATGACATGAGCAAGTACAAAGTAAATATGACCTATGAGCCTTTCTCTGAAGAGCCGGAATATATTGAGGCTAACCGCGCCTTCATACAGGATATCGATTTGATATCATCAAGGCGGGTTTTAGACCTGGCATGCGGCATTGGTGTCATAACGGATTTAATCCTTGAAAAAAAAACGGATGTGGTGGTTATCGGATTGGATCTGTCACGTGAGTCGCTGATGCTTGCCAAGCGCCACTTCAGCAAACCCGGAGTTGTTCAAGGGGCTAATGGGGAAATAATCACACTGGTTGAGGGTACAGCAGATTGCCTGCCTTCTAAAGATTACAGCGTGGACACAGTCATCATGGGCAATTCCATCCATCTTCTGCCTGATACGGGGAGGTTGGTTGGAGAAGTCTATAGAGTTCTTCGGCCAGGTGGCATATTTGCTTTCAACAGTTCATTTTATGCCGGGACGATGCCAAGGGGTACTGAGAAGTTTCATCATGAATGGATGAAACAGGCTGTTTCCTATATTCTCCGCAAGGATTTAGAACTGCGTAAACAGGGCCTTGAGGGTATTCCACGAAAGCGCGGTACCGTTCCTGGTGCATTTTCCAAACAATGGCCTTCACCTCGAGAGTGGACCGAGACGCTCCGAAACCACGGATTCCAAATCCAAAGCGTCAACGAGCGAACGGTATTTATGACTCAGTCAAACTTTGAAATGATTGGTGCGTACGGAGGCTTCGCTAAGATCATTCTTAGCGGATATCCTGTGGAAGAAGCAAGCAAGGCTTTGCAAGCTACAGCCGGACCAGCACTGGCTGCAGTGAACATGCAGACAGTGCCGAGATATTGGCTCGAGGTTGTGGCGGTGAAGAAGTGAGCGCTTACTGAATTTGGCCCGAGAAACGAAATGAACGACCAAGACGGAACACTTGAGGGAAAGGTTGCCATTGTCACGGGGGGCAGCATAGGGATTGGCTTGAGCACGGCTGTCGCCCTGGCTCGCCATGGAGTCCGTGTTGTAGTGGTTGGCCGAAACAATGCGCGTCTGGACGAAGCACAGGCGGAAATAGGGCAGAAATCGGGTAATTCTGAGATTCTGGGACTGCCCCTGGATGTAAGACGGATGTCCCACATGGAGCAAATGGCCAGGCGGACGCTGGATCATTTCGGCCGAATCGATATCCTGGTTGCGGCGGCGGGCTTACTGCGGGCCAAAGGTGGGTTTCTGCGAACCGTGCAGCAGATGTCGGTGGAGGAATGGGATGAGGTCATCGATACGAACTTAAAAGGGGTTTTTCTGTCCAATAGGGCTGTAATCCCCATTATGATCCAGCAGCGTTCCGGGGATATTATCAACCTCTCTTCGACGTCCGGTCGCAAGGGGCTGGCCTTCGACTCGGCCTATTGCGCCTCCAAGTTCGGGGTTATCGGCCTCTCCGAGGCGCTTGCAGAGGAGCTCTGCCAGTATGGGATCAGGGTTCAGGTGTTATTACCTGGAGCTATCGAAACGGGAATGTGGGGTCAGAACCCTCTTCCCCCGCCGAAAGACATACTCAAGCCCGACCGTGTGGCTGACATCATTGTTCACATGGTCACTTTCCCTGAGGATGCGTTGCTCGAAACCCCTATAGTCGAGCCACTGAAGAGACATACCCGGAGTGGGTTGGCTCAGGCGTCCAATGCCTGACACCACACCAGTGGCAATAGGGTCTGGGCGAGAGCTTTGAAAATAAGGAGGCCTTGCGAATATCACAAGAAGGAGGAGTGGAAGCGACAAAATGGCTGAAAAGCAAATAGGAGTTAGCGGTAACCTTGACGGTCAGGTGGTCATCATCACCGGTGGGGCCAGCGGGATTGGCAGGGCCACCTGTCACGAGATGGTCCCAAGGGGTGCCAGAACGGTTGTGGTAGACATAAATCAAGCGAGCGTGGATGAGGCGGTGGCAGCGCTGAGGAGTGAACTGTCGAACAACGAAGCTCTTGGCGTTGTCGCAGATGTGCGGCTTGAACAAGACATGGTAGAAATGGTCCGCCAAGTGGTGGAACATTTTGGCCGTATCGACGTTCTTGTGCACTGCGCCGGGATCCTGCGGATCAAGGGTAGCGGGCCAAGACTTCTCCATCAGGTCTCCCTGGACGAGTGGGACGCCGTGATCGACACGAATCTCAAGGGGACCTTTCTGTGCAACCGTGCGGTGGTCCCTGCTATGATGAAACAGAGGAGCGGCCAGATTATCAACATCTCATCGACGTCTGGTCTTAAAGGTCGGGCCTTCGACTCGGTATACTGTGCCTCCAAGTTCGGTATGATCGGCCTTTCCGAGGCCTTGGCCGAGGAGGTTCGGCAATACGGGATTCGGGTACATGTCGTTCTTCCTGATGCTGTGGACACGCCCATTTGGGAGCAGAACGCCCCGGTCCGCGCGCCGGAGGATTCGCTTTCGCCGGAGCGGGTGGCGAACGTGATCACCTACCTCGCAGGATTACCTGAGGATACGGTGCTCAATAACCTTGTTATCCGGCCCTTTCGAGGCCGCCGTCGCAGGAAACGCGTTTCAGGTAAAACCTCATAGGATGGATTCCACTCAAAAAGCGAGGGAAAAGGAAAAAATGATTTCGAGAAAGAGGTTTGTCTGCAGAGTACTATTTGAGGACATGGGAGGTTTTAAGAGTCTATTCACTCTGGCTGTCCTGTTGATCGTTCTCACCCCGTTAGCGGCTTGTGGCATTCAGTCTGAGGTTTCAACCGAGCAACGACCTCCTCAAGGCCTGGGTCCCGGCGATTATGAACGGAAGATCGTTGTGGGCGACATGAAGCGATGTTACGCATTTCACGTGCCCCCTTCCTATGACAAAAGCCGCCTGACCCCGGTCGTACTCAATTTCCATGGTGGCGGTGGAAAGCCGAAGACCCAACGGCATGCCTCAATGATGAATCGGACCTCTGATCGAGGTGGCTTCATAGTCGTTTATCCCCAGGGTACGAATCGGGCATTGAAACTCCACAAGGGATACACATGGAATGCGGGGACATGTTGCGGGTGGGCTCAGGAGAACAAGATTGATGATGTGGCTTACACCGTCGCTCTTCTTGATGACCTGGGCAAGGTGCTCTGTGTGGACCGCAAGAGGGTTTACGCCACAGGTATATCCAATGGAGCGATGATGTGCTACAGGTTGGCCTGTGAGCTCTCCGAGCGGATTGCCGCCATTGCGCCAGTCTCCGGACCAATGCAGATGCCGAAATGTAATCCAAAACGGCCGGTCTCGGTCATGCATTTTCATGGGACCAAGGATGCGTTTGCCCCCTTTGCTGGGGGGAAAGGGCCAAGATCTTTGCCGGGCCAGTTTTTTACATCCGTGGACGAAACCTTGCGCTTTTGGCTTAGGTTCGACAAACTTGATCAGGAAAAGCCGAAGATCATCAAGAGGGGCACCGCGATTGGAGAATACTATGGCCCGGGGAAGGATGGGGCAGAGGTGGTGCTATGGAAGTTAGTTGGCGGTGGGCATACCTGGCCTGGAGGTCAATTCGGCTTCTTGAAGAAAGGCGTCTTGGGCCAGATGAACATGGATATCTCCGCCTCGGATCTAATGTGGGAGTTCTTCCAAAAGCACGCCTTGCCGTAGTGAGTTGTTCGGGTGTTTTCATCCCTCGGAGAAACGGATGTTCAGAGGAAGACCTGGTGTCAACCAAAAAGAGATGAAAAAAAAGCCATAGCTTGTGAAAGAGAGGCTTCAGTGACTCAGAGAATGATCGGGAGAATGAATCGTTGGTATGATGAAAGCATGTACCGTGAGCTGAACCGAGAGTATTACGGATACAGTGATTACTATAACTATGGATACTGGGCAGAAAATACCCCGAATCAAAAGAGCGCTTGTGAGAACCTGATGGAGCACCTTTTATCATTTATCCCGGAAAAGAGCGGAACGATCCTCGATGTAGCCTGTGGAAACGGGGCGACCACGGCCTATTTGTTGAAATACTACCCTGCTGAGAATGTCTTTGGTATCAACATCTCTGAGAAGCAATTAGAGACCGCTCGGAAAAGGGCGCCCGGTTGCACGTTCCTCCGGATGGATGCGGCTCAACTGGATTTTGATGACAGTTCTTTTGACAACATCATCTGTGTAGAGGCAGCAGTTCACTTCAACTCGAGAGAGAGGTTCCTGAGTGAGGCGTACCGCATATTGAAGCCTGGTGGGCGCTTGGTTCTCTCGGATATTCTGCTCACCGATTGGGGGAAGCGGCACAGACTATGGTGGGTCGCAGAAAGCAATGCCCAACTTGGTGCGGATGAATACGAAGGATTATGTCGGCGTTCGGGTTTCGAGCATACTGAAATCGTTGATGCCACCATGGACTGCTGGGAGCGCCATTATAAGAGCGTGGCCACTTATGCTGAGGAGAAGTTTCTTACAAGAGAAATGGATGTCAAGACGTATGAGGCGATTGCGGCCAGAATATTTCGCCTCATCCCGCACATTGGCACCTATCTCCTCGTAGCGGCGAGAAAAGGCAAGGGCTCCAGGTGAGGCTTATTTTGGAATTGCGGCGCGAAAGATCACCGAAAAATCATATGCATTTGCAGAGTCTTAGATATGAAAAGGGCTGAATCGAAGCCATGGGCAGAATGGGTGCCGAGGATCAACCAGCTTGGGCATAGAATACAGGCCCAGTTGATGTTGGCCTATACCCACTTTGAGAACGGAGATCATTCCCAGACCATCGCGCAGTGTGAAAAGGCACTAAAGCTTAATCCTAAGTTTGCTGCAGCGCATCTTTTGCTCGGATGGACCTACTACAATCTGGGCAGATTTCCCGAGGCCGAGGAGAGATGTCGGTCGGCTCTGAGAGCCGATAGTGGCCTCACTGACGCCTATTTCTTGCTGATCCTCCTCAACATAGAACAAGGTCGCGATCAGGAGGCGATGAAAATATGCCGCAGAGCCCTCAGCATGGAATCAAAACACCCCTATCTGCATTTTGTGCTGGGGGAGATTTCTTTTGGGCTGGAACGATATGAAGAGGCTATCAAGTCGTTCAGGACTGCGCTGAAGCTAAATCCTCAACTCGGAATAGCACACCAGAAACTTGCCTCCATTTACCTGAAGCAAGGAAAAGAGACCGCGGCTGTGGAGGAGGTGGAGGCGGCT
>DAOUWN010000161.1 GCA_030667105.1 Deltaproteobacteria bacterium | reverse complement strand
TCATCTTACGCAGGGGGACACCGCGCATGGCAGCCACAAGATTCAGAACTGCCGCCTCGAATCCGAATCTCACCGACGGTACCAGGTCGTACCCTTTGAGCCAGGTTTCAAAACCTCCTGACAGCTCTTGGAGACCGTCTGGCAAATCATGCCCTATGACCCAAGATCGTAACCAGGCTATTTGGCTCTCTGCCTCTGTCATATCTTCTCGACTTAAGCCCGGCAACGGCGAGATCTCACCTAAGGCGACGTGCCCATTGTCCGCACCAAGCTCTATGATGAGTCCGGTTCTGTGCGTCAGGTGGTGTCGGCCAATAATCAAGGGTTCTCGTAGAAGAAGGCTAAACCTGGAGATCTTGAATGCTGAAATTTTCACAAGAGCCACCCGAAGGAAAAAATCAGACAGTACAAGAGCAGAAGTTTCCCGGTCGCAGCCAACACATCGTTCAAGGCCGATCCATCTCGGCTGGTGAAGACTTTTCGAAGGGCTGGCAACGCGACGACTGGTACCGCCACCGCAGAAAGTGAGTATAAGTGTTCTCTGGTCTGGATGTAGAGGAGTATCGGTATTAAGGATGCAACCACGATTGCAAGCAAGTACTCTACTCTGGCAAAAGTCCGCCCAAACCGAACTGCCAGAGTTTTTTTGCCTGCTGCCTTATCCCCATCCATGTCACGTAGATTGTTGACAGTAAGGATGGCCGTTGCGAGGAGACCGGGGGCAAGACCGGCCATCAATACCACCGCGTCCATTTCCAATGCCTGAACATAGTAGGTTCCTCCCACCGCCACGGGTCCAAAGAAGATCAATACAAAGATATCCCCCAGACCGATGTAACCGAGGGGCCACGGCCCGGCCGTGTACAGGATACCCGAGAGGATCGATAGGGCTCCAATGATCGCAATAGGCGGTCCGGCTCGCCATACCAGGTAGATTCCGGCTATGGACGCGAGTGAAAACGCAACGGCCGTAGCCAGCTTCATGGTGCGTGGTTTCACCAGTCCGGCCTGAGTGACTCGGGTGGGGCCAAGACGATTGTGAGCGTCCGCTCCTTTTTTCCAGTCGGAGTAGTCGTTGGCAAAATTGGTCCCGACCTGAATCATGACCGATCCGAATAGCGCCGCCAAGGCAGCAAGCCAGGCAACCAGGCCTCTTTCATAGGCCATCGCAGTTCCGACCATGACTGGGCCGACCGCCGCCCACAACGTCTTGGGACGCGCAGCCAGGATCCATATATTTATTCTAGATGGAGGCATGCAAGGATCTCTTACAGAAAAGAGTGGCTTGAGGTGCTAAGGCCGGCGCGGGAACTTGGAAAAATCCGGTTTGCGTTTTTCAACAAAAGCGTTACGTCCTTCCTGCGCTTCCTCGGTCATATAGAACAACAGGGTCGCATTGCCTGCCAGTTCCTGAAGGCCTGCTTGGCCGTCACAGTCCGCATTGAGTGCGGCCTTGAGGCACCGGATTGCCAACGGGGAGTGGGCTAGAATTTCGCGGCACCACTTGATGGTTTCTTCTTCAAGTTTTTCCAAAGGGACCACGGCATTTACTAGCCCCATTTGCAACGCTTCCTGGGCTGAATACTTACGACAAAGAAACCAGATCTCGCGGGCCTTTTTCTGGCCCACAACACGTGCCAAATAAGCGGAGCCGTACCCACCGTCGAAGGATCCCACTTTAGGGCCGGTCTGGCCGAAGACCGCGTTGTCTGCTGCAATCGTAAGATCGCACATTAAGTGGAGAACATGGCCTCCCCCAATCGCATAACCGGCCACCATTGCAATGATCGGCTTTGGACAGGTGCGGATCTGTCGCTGAAAGTCCAAGACATTTAGGCGTTCAAGGCCGTCGTGATCAGCATAGCCTGCGTCACGGCGCAATGTCTGATCTCCTCCTGAGCAGAAGGCCTTGTCACCCTCACCCGTCAGGATAATAACACCAATCTCTTCATCATCGCGGGCATCGTTCAAGGCCTGCGACATCTCCCTGACTGTCAAAGGCCGGAACGCATTACGCATATCAGGTCTGTTGATCGTGATCTTGGCAATCCCTTCAGACTTCTCATATCTGATGTCCGAGAATTCCCTGGACCTCTTCCATTCAATCGTCGCCATAGTAATCCCTTACTCCTTGAGCAAAAAACGTTTGATGCGCTCTGCCACTGCACGGCAGTTCTCCACATGCACATTGTGACCCGCCCCAGAGACAATCTCGACTACAGCATAGTGTAACAGTTTTGCCATGGCTCCTGCGATGTTAACGTAATTGCTGTCCCGTTCCCCTGCCATAAGCAGCACGGGTATGGTCAGACCAGGCAGATGACTCCAGAGCGGCGCCTGTGCCCCTGCACCCATGCCTCGAAGGACCCTTGCAAGTTCCGTCGGGTTATTAAGACGCCGTTGTTGGATAATCCTCTCAAGCTTATCAGGGTCCTCAGCCAGGGTGGCAAAAATCGGCTGACGATACCATGTTTGGAGAAACTCTTCAAACCTGCCTTGTTCCAAATCGCGCGCTTTTTTCTCGTCCGCATGCTGCCGAGTCAGGCGATCAGCTTCCCCCTGAATCCCTGCCGTTGCCGACTCCACAATGAGCTTCGAACAAACCAGTCCCCAATGAGTTGCCAGGTAGAGAGCCAGGCGCCCTCCCATGGAGTATCCCACCACTGCCGCTGGGATGAGGTGTAGATGCTCCATGGTCCGCACAACGCAGGTCGCTGCTCCAGGCGGGGTGTAGGCATCATCGTCGGCGAGATCAAGGCTCTTGCCGTGGCCCGGCAAATCCACGGCTATACAGTAATACGTCCCGCTCAAGTGTCCGATGACCCCGCCCCAATCGCATGCGCTCCCCATGAACCCATGGAGAAACACAACTGGCGGGGCTGAGGGGTCTCCATGCGATTCGTATTTAAGAAGAGGCGCTGACGACATGGCGGCTAGTTTCCCAATGCAGCCTGCATATCTCTTACCAGTTTCATATGCAGGCCATGGTTTTCCCTTCGATCGGTCGTCACTTCTAAGATGATTGATTTCTCGCTGTCCAGGGCCTTCTGGTAGCAACTCAGAAACTCCCGCCTGGTCTTAGGATGATAGTACACGAGACCATACATGCCGGCCGCCTGTTCAAAGGTCAGGTCATGGGGTGTGACAAAGTACTTTTCGAAAAACTGATCAAAACGCGCAATGGGCAGGAATGAAAAAATACCTCCTCCATTGTTGTTAATCACTACCGCGATGACTGGATATTTGGCGTTGCGAAGATAGTTCAACGAGTTCAGGTCGTGGAGAAAAGCAAGGTCGCCAATCAACAGCGTGACCGGGCGCTGAAGCCCAGCGGCAAAACCTGCGGCTGTGGCTATGGTGCCGTCCACGCCACTTGCTCCGCGGTTGGCTCCAACGTAAACAGCAGCGCTTCTGGTATCGGCAAAGAGATCCATATGGCGGACAGGCATACTGCTGGCGAGGAAGAGCCCGTGGTTCGGCAATATGCTCCGGGAAATGAGGTAAGCCAGGACCGGTTCGTTCAGGTCGTCACCATTGCGCGCAAATTGCCGGAGGACTTTGTGCACTGCGTCCATGCTTTCGCGCCACGAAACCAACCATGGAGACTCTTTTCGATCACCAACCTTTTCCGCCAAGGCGGGACAAAATACACCAAGGTCTGCTTCGATCCGAAAGGTGACTTCGTGCCCGGGATCCTGGCGTTCAGGGTGGTCCGTAATCAACACATAATCGGAAGGATTACTTTCACTCAGAAAGGCTGCCAGCTTTTTGGAAACGATGCGTCCCCCAAGATGTAATACGAGTTCAGGACGATGCGCCCTTGCGAAAGCGTCATGACTCACGAGGAGATCAGAATAATGGATGACATTTTCTGAAGCATCCCCTAATCGTAAACCGGACGTGACGTCTGCACAGACAGGCCATCCCAGTGTTTGGATAAGATCAGAAACGGCCGTGCCGTCTTGCTGACTGCTAAGCCCCCCTACGACCGCGAGTCCCCGCTCTGTCTGCTCCAAAAGTTCCAGAAGCTTTTCAAGGATGGCGGTGCCGGCTGCACGTTCCGGCCTTGCGTATTCGGTGTATGGCCGCCCAGCGGTAAGCCAGGATTTTACCGGGCGAAGGTAGTCGTTGAAATCTTCGCCCTGCGGCTCGGGCGCGAGCGGCTCGCGAAACATGAAGTTTATGTGTACTGGTCCTCCTGTGGCGCCACAGGAGCGATAGACCGCTTGATCGACAGTCGTGAGAACCACTTCCGGGGGCACTTTCAGGCTTGGACAGGGCAGATCTGTAAACCACCGGGTATAGTTTCCAAAAATCTTTACCTGGTCGATGGTCTGATTCGCGGCACTATCGCGCAGTTCCGGGGGGCGGTCGGCGGTAAGTAATAGTAATGGAATTCGTTCCATGGCCGCCTCCACAACCGCCGGCCACGCATTGGCAACCGCTGTTCCGGAAGTGGTCACTACAACCGCGGGTCGTCCTGTAGTGCGTGCATATCCCAGGGCGTGGAAGGCCGAGCCGCGTTCGTCATAGTGAATCACGCTTTTTGCCTTGGGATTCTCAGCCACGGCTATGGTTAGAGGCGTGCAACGTGATCCGGGCGCAAGGCAGAAGTAGTCCGTGCCGCTTCGGATGAGCTCTTCGACGACCAGGCAGGCCCAGAGGCTATTTATGTTGGGTGCAGGCAATTTCATGCGAGGGTTAGCACAGCCAGAAAGTCACTGATTTTGTTTTCGATTTCGTCCCACTCCTTTTCCGGAGTCGATCCGTCAACAATACCTGCGCCAGAGAATAGGTGTAGCCGGGTGCCTTCAATGAGCCCAGAACGAATCCCGACCACGAATTGCGCGGCATCTTTGCCAATCCAACCTACAGGCCCGGCATACCAACCACGATCAAAAGGCTCCAGAGAGGCAATCTCCTGAAGAGCCCGGGCCGTAGGCCAGCCGCCCACAGCAGGAGTCGGATGAAGGGTTTCCAGGAGGTCCGCATCTTTCACGCCCTGGCGCAGTTTGCCCCTGAAGATTGTAACCAAATGCTGGCATCGCGATAATTTCAGAACTGAAGGATTCTCATCTGACTCGACTACACTACAAAAGCGTGTGAGAGTTTTGCGAATATCTCGTACAACATACCGATGCTCGCGCAGATCTTTCTCGCTTCTGCTCAGTTCGCGCGAAAAGGCTTGGTCTTCCTCGGGAGATATCCCTCGAGGCCTGCTACCTGCAATAGCTTCTGTCCTGATCAAATTCCTGTCGCGCCGATAAAGTCTCTCAGGCGAGGCTCCGACGAAAGCCGCGCCAGAAGAAGGCTGGAAGCAAAAACGGAAGCACTGCGAAGTGTTCTCCTTGAGGAGGCGCAACAAAACCGCTGCATTTAGGGGTTCGTTGAATTCAAAGGTTGCTTTGCGAGCCAACACCACCTTTTCGTATTTGCCCTGCTCAAACGAGTCCAAGGAGGCCTCCACGTTGGCAAGCCATCCTCCCTGATCAGGGTGGTCATGCCTTGCCACTGGCGCCGGCAGCCTGATATCCGGGTCTGTTTCCGAAAACACCAGCGCGGAGAGCTCTGCCTCTATGGTTCTTAGATTTTCGTTTGCGAGCATATTGCAGGCAAAGGTCGTCGTGCTATCACGCGTGACCACTTCGAAACGGGGGAGGATAAACCGGTAGGCCTTGAAGGCGTCCCATCCCTCTTCTTT
>DAOUWN010000192.1 GCA_030667105.1 Deltaproteobacteria bacterium | reverse complement strand
ATGTTCTTGTGGGCACCGACACAGCCATGAAGGAGACCTTTGGCAGCACCTGCCACGGGGCCGGCAGACTCCTCAGCAGGCACCAGGCCAAAAAGGTGGCCAAAGGACGGGCTATTGTCAGGGAGCTTGAGGACAAGGGCATCTATGTTCGAAGCGCCGGCAAGGGAACCCTTGCGGAGGAGATACCTGAGGCCTATAAGGACGTGAGCAGTGTAGTGAACGTGGTCCACAACGCAGGGATCGGGAAGAAGGTGGCCAGGTTGAAACCGCTGGGGGTGATGAAAGGATAACAGGGGGCAAGGTGCCGAAAAAACGCTGTGAAATCATCACGGTGGACGCGCAGTCTCCTGACCAGGAGACCATTGACAAGGCCGCCGCTTTGATCAAAAGAGGCGGCCTTGTGGTTTTTCCCACCAGCACCTTTTACGGCCTCGGAGTCCAGGCCCTTGACGCCAATGTGGTTGACAGGGTGTTTCGAGTAAAAGAGCGCAGCCGGCAAAAACCCCTCCTTATCCTCATTGCCTCCATGGCTGACCTTGCCCCCCTGGTCCAGTCTGTCCCGAGGATGGCGACACGCCTGATCCAAGCCTATTGGCCGGGACATATTACCCTGGTTTTTCAGGCTACTGATGTCCTGCCTGGAAACCTCACCGGTTACACTGGCAAAATCGGCATTCGCCTTGCCAGCCATCCCGTAGCCTCTGCCCTGGTGAGGGCAGTGGGAAGCCCTATCACAGGAACCAGCGCTAATCTTTCCGGGAAAGCCGGTTGTTGTGAAGTGAACGAGCTGGACCGGAAAATCATGGATCAGGCCGATCTGATACTGGATGCAGGCAGTCTTGGAGGAATAGGGGGATCGACAGTCGTTGACGTGACGGTAGATCCACCAAAGATCCTGCGTGAAGGCGTTATCAGCGCTGAAAAGCTTAAGGCCCTATTGGAGGGTTTGAACCATGCCTAGCCTTCTCGGTTTTTCAAGAAATCGATGCACTTGTGTTGAGCAGCTTGACGGTCAGACGATGAGGTCGTGGTGTCGACTGCAGGACACCTTGACGGATGCATTTGTTGAAATCATGATCCGGCTGCCCGATCTTGAGATCACAGGCGCAAGAAGTCAAGTCCTTCGCAGCCACCAGGAAGAATGTCTGGAGTCTACAGAATCCCTTGAGAAAATGGTTGGGGTTCGGATAGGACCTGGTATGCTGGAAATCATCAAGGGCCTCATGGGCAAAACCGCAGTCTGCAGCCAACTGACCTTTATGGTGGAGGAGTGCTGCCACGGTGTTATCTTGTCTCTCACCAAAGATGTGTTAAGCGCTGCACCAAAAGACAAGGAGGGCGTAAAGGATTTTTTTAGGGACATGGTCAAGGGAAATACCAGATTGTACAATCGCTGCGCTGCCTTTGCCCCTGGAAGTCCGCTTGTGGAGGGTATTGAGAGCTTACAGAGTCAAGAAAAGGCATGCTGAAATTCGTACGAAACAAACTGGTAAGCGTTCAAAGAAAAGACCAGGACAACCTGCTTGTTCAAGGCATTCTTGATGACGACATATACAGCCTGGAGCTCCGTGTCTCCGTAAGGATATCTGACCTCGAGATTCTTGCCATCCAAGGCAAATGGAATCGTTGGACCACGCCGGAATGCCCAAGGGCAATTCGTTTTCTTCAACAAGCCGTGGGGTATCATATTGAAGATGAAGGCTTTTCCCGGAAAATCCACAAGACTATCGGTCGCAAGGCGTGCCGGCATCATGCAAACCTCCTCATAGAGTGCTGTGATGCTGCAAAACAGGCAGCCATGCTGGCCGGATGGGAGGATGAGAAGGCCAAGAATGAAAGCCTGACCTTTGAGCAGTTTGTTAAGGGCGACCTGAAAGATGGGCCGGAGCCCGCCCCTGTGAGCGCCATTATCAACCAGGAACAGCCCCTCCAAAAGGATCAAGACGCTTATGATACAGTAGACAAGAACGTATCCGGGGGAATGATCATCGACTTGCACGCACACACCTCTCCGGCTTCTCCGTGCAGTTCGGCCCCTGTGGACCGGTTGATTGAAGAGGCCAAAGGGATCGGTCTGGACGGCATCTGTCTTACCGACCACAACTATGCATGGGAATTCGACCTCGTGGAAGATCTCAGGCAGAAGCACGGATTTCTTGTCTTGAGGGGCAACGAGATTACCACCGATCAGGGCCACATGCTTGTCTTTGGCCTGGATAAGCCTATCAATGGGATTATCAGACTGGAGGACCTCAGAGAGGATGTCTTAAAAGAAGATGGGTTCATAATTGTGCCCCACCCATTCAGGGGGTTTTTGACCTTTGGTGTGGGCCACCTCGGACTGACCTGGGAAAAGGCCATGGAAAGACCCCTTTTCAAATGGGTCGATGCTGTAGAAGTCATGAACGGCAAAGTCACGGAAAAAGAGAATCGGTTTGCGTCAAAGGTTGCTGCCGGCCTGGGCCTTCGGGTCACAGGCGGAAGCGATGCCCATGCAATCGGTGAAGTCGGAGTCTACGCTACCCGGTTTTCTGAGGTCATCAAGGATGACGACGGCCTCATCAAAGCCCTGCAAAATGGAAGTTATGCACCGATCGCCTTCAGAAAGGAGCCATTGTAATGGAAAAGGATACTGATTGGGAAAAGCTGATCAGAAGGATGGAGCTCTTAATGAGGCTGAAGTCCTTTCCTGTGGCCTTTAAGATGCTGGGGAAACATGAAGACCTTGAAAAAATTCCGTTTTTGCGCAGAACAGAGCACAAAGTAACCCTTTGTCAACTGATTACCCTTGTCAGGAATTTTGACTGGACCGTGGGGGCAGAGCTTGACGATTTCGTATTTCCGGCGTGTCCTTCTATCCTGGGTCTGACGGACACTCCGGATACTTACAAGGATGGCACGTTCCGCAGCATTGTCTGGGTAAAGACAAAGGAAGACGCCAGGAAATACGAGGCCTCTATCCCCCGCATCCCACTTGGAAAATACAGTGCTGTGGCCATGGCCCCTCTGGTCTACAATCCCTTTGAACCTGACATTGTCCTCATCTACGCCAATCCTGCTCAGATGATGCTCTTGATCAATTCGCTCCAGTTTGAAGACTACGAAGTCATGCAGTTCCATTGTGTGGGAGAATCCTCCTGTTCGGACGCCATCGCCAGGTGCTATTTGACTGGTAAACCTTCATTGACTATCCCATGCTATGGCGAACGGCGCTACGGACACTGCCAGGATGAAGATCTGGTCATGGCCATACCGGCGCAGATGATGGAAAAGGCCCTCCGGGGCATGGAGGTCCTCTATCGTAGAGGCGTTCGCTACCCCATCAGTTTCGCCGGCGCCGAGGGTGACATGACACCCCTGTTCCCACCGGCCTACAGCCGTCTGGAAGAATTTGCCAAGACCATCAGGGGCAAAGATAACCGTTTGCTCCTGGGCGTGACCGGCGGCATTGCCAGCGGAAAGACCGCTGTGGCCGATCTGTTAAAGGAACTGGGAGTTCCCATGATCGATTTTGACTTAATCGCCAGGCAGGTAGTTGAACCGGGAAAACCAGCCTTTGAAAAAATCGTTGATTATTTTGGGAAGCAGGTGCTTAAGGAAGATGGCGCTCTGGACCGCAAAAAGCTCTCAAAAATCGTCTTCAGAGATATGGAAAAAAGAAAGAAGCTCGAGGCTTTTACGCATCCACCAATCTATGAAGAATTCTTGAAACAGGTAAATGAGATCACGGAAAAGGACCCTGGCGCCATCATCCAGGTGGTGGTCCCACTCTTGATTGAGTTAAACCTTCAGTATATGTTTCATAAGCTCCTGGTTGTTTACATCCCCCAGGAGCAACAGGTAGAACGCCTGGCCAGGCGGGACGGCATCAGTAAAGAGGAAGCATCCAATATCCTCAAGGCACAACTTCCCATAGATGAAAAGGTTGGATACGCCGACTTTGTGGTACATAACCAGGGTTCTATTGAAGAGACCAGAAAACAGGTAGAGGATATTTGGGAAAGATTAAAGAAGCTTCAGAGAGAAGGCTCAACTACCGGAGGAGGAACACATGGCCTTAATGACACCGGAACAATTTGAGGAAAGCCTGAAAAAGCTAAAACCCAGGGTATTTATGAACGGCAAGCAGGTGGAGGATATCCTTGAAAACAGAAATACCCGAACCGTTGTGGAGGCCAACAAGGCCAGCTATGCCTGGGCCCTTGATTCCAGATACAAGGGTATCATGACCTGCCACTCGCCTCTGATTGACGATGCGGTAAATAGATACACCCATGTAAGCGCCGGCACGGAAGACCTGGTAAAAAAGGCCGAAGCAGGCACCTTTACGGCAGAGATGCTGGGGACATGCATTTACCGCTGTGTTGGATATGATGCCTTTCATTCCCTGGCCGGCACCACCTGGGAGATGGACCGAGATCTGGGGACAGAATACCACTCTCGGTTCCTGGAATACCTGAAGATGGTTCAAAGGAAGGACCTTTCTGTTGCTGGGGCGCTTACCGAACCAAGGGGAAGTCGGAGCAAGAAGACGCTGGACTGGCCTGATCCTTTTCTTTCGTTAAAGATTGTGGACAAGAACAAAGAGGGTATCGTGGTGCGAGGGGCCAAGATAAATATCAGCGGGGCCTATGCCAGCCACGAGCTGGCGGTCTTGCCCCAGGCCGCCCATTTCGAGGGCGAAGAGGATTACGCTGTTGCCTTTGCAACCCCTGTCGATGCCGATGGGATTACTTTTGTGTGTCAATACACCCCTTATTCGGCTGAAAGAGATATGGCCGAAGACATTGAGGAATTGGGAAACCCGGTTTTCGGCCAGCGTGAGACATCCATGGTAGTCTTTGATAATGTCTTTGTTCCCTGGGAACGGGTTTTTCACTGTGGAGAGTACGCGTATTCGGGAAAGCTCGTAAGCCGTTTTGCCAGGACCCATCGCATGACCTGCGGCGGGACCTGCAAGGTGGGTTTTATGAATCAGATCATCGGCGCCTCAAAACTCATTCAAGAATACAAAGGCCTGGAAAAGGCCACGCATATTAATGATCAATTGATGGAGATGGTGGTCTT
>DAOUWN010000193.1 GCA_030667105.1 Deltaproteobacteria bacterium | reverse complement strand
TTCAGCCCTGCTTACAACATAAGGGGAAAAGCTTATTCTATTCTCGGAAAACATAAGGAAGCGCTTGAAGATTTCAAGAAGGTCATCTCTTTGAGTCCGGGACTTCCAAAAGGATACAGGAATTTGGGTTTTCTTCATTTGTTGAAAGGAGATAATGAAACGGCCAGGTTTTATCTCCTCAAGGCTTTAGTCTTAGGACCCCATGATGCAAAGGTGAAAGAGGCCCTTTCAGCGCTCGAAAGCCAGCAAGAAGGCTTTCATGAAGAGACTCAAGGCATTTTGCGGAAATCCTATGTAGCCCCTGACTGAATTGGCAATAGAGATTTCATTATGCCCCGAAGGGAGAACACCTTGCGTGGGTCAAGCTCGCGCACAGTCATATCGAGGACTGCCTGCCTCAGGTAGCTACTTTTCAGCACGCGGCTGGCTATGAAATCGTTTAACCAGGCGTTAGACATGCATCGCTCGGCCGTGACATAGCCAACGTATTTGGGACGTAGCGTCAAGTCGAGTGCTTCTTTGAAACGACGAACCACGTCAGTCTTTTCGTGGGAGAGGGCGTCATGGATAATCTTTGCGGCCAGTTCACCGGTCTCCATGGCTTTTCCAATACCTTCGCCGGTGAAGTTAAAGGTCGATCCGATAGTCTCGCCCGTGGCAATGAGATTGCCTTTGCCGGGGACAACGCTTTCTGGCAGTCCGCATCGGAGAGGAGCTGCCACCAGGTTACTGACCATCTTTCCCGACCGCATCACTTTGTGAGCCGGCGGGAATACCTTAACGAATTCATCAAAACGTTTATTCAGACCCAGCCCTGATTTGCGCCCCTTGGTGTAGAACGCGATTGGACAGTCTCATAGAGGGCAATTTTCTTCAAAAAGCGTATGGAATCGTGACTTAACCCGTCCCCACAAACCTTTTCGCGAGGAAAGGTCTCCTTGTCGAGTAATAGTGTCTTGTGCCCTTTGCCTGCAAGATATCCTGCCGCAACAGAGCCGGCCGGGCCAGCGCCAGCGACAATCACGTCCCAGTCAGTCTCTTGTAGTTCTTCGATGGGTTGTTGTCCGACCACTAGTTCCTTAGTTGTGAAATTCATGCTTGCCTATTTCGTGCTGTCAAAAAATTGGAACAGAAAATGGTGAGACAGATCTTAGACAGGTTGATTTGAAATGCCAATATTTATTTCTCAAGATGCGACTCTCTATGTTTCACGGTAGCAGATGGAACCTCCCTGGCCTGGCCGTCGGATTTCCGGCACGTGACTTGCATTACTCCTATCTCGTGCTGTATGCCCATAACTCACATTTCCCTCCAAGGTGATGGCGAGGAGGTATTGACATGGGCCACATCTCTCTGAAAAAAGGAGCCTGAAAGAGTGCATTTCGTGGCTGTCCGGGCCGTCTTCTCGTTTTTTGTGCCTGGAGGATTGTTTTTAACAGCAGCGTGGGTGATCCTGCGTATGGGCTTGCTGGAAGAATCGTTGCCCACGTTGGCGCACATCTATCTCTATGTGGTGGCGGTTGCCGGGGGTCTGTTTGGCTGGCGTTTTAGCCGAAGCCGCCTGGTGTTTGGCATCATCGTTCTGGTTCTCGCTGACACGGCATTAGTGCATTTTGTTGCCGGCAGTTCTATGCACGAGGGAGTGGGGCGAATCGTGTTCAATGTCGTCGCCTTTTTGCTCCCCTTGAATCTGGTGCTGTTCTCAATGGTAAAAGAGCGGGGGATTCTGACCTTGCGGGGCATATGGCGCCTAAGCTTCGTTCTCCTCCAGCCAGTTGCTCTATTTCTGGTATGGAAGTACCAGCGATGGGACATGGCGTCCTGCCTAGGTTTCGAATTCGTTCATATACCCTTTCTGACCGCCATTCCCCTGGCCCAGTCTGCACTGTTGGCCTTTGCTGCAGCGTTTCTTCTCCTCACGTTTCAAATTTTCAAGCGCCGGGCGACCATTGAGTGTGGTTTCTTCTGGGCTCTGATCTCAGTACTTCTGGCTTTTGTGGCGGGCAGCGTTGGACCTCTTTCCACAGTCTATTTTGCCACTGCGGGGCTCATTCTCGTCGTCTCAACGGTTGAGAGTTCTCACGGCATGGCATTTCGAGATGGGTTAACCGGGCTGCCGGCGCGGCGAGCCCTGGATGAGGCCCTTCTCAAACTTGGCGGCTCCTACACCGTGGCCATGGCCGACGTAGACCGCTTCAAGCAGTTCAACGACACGTATGGTCACGATGTAGGTGACCAGGTTTTGCGTATGGTCGGCTCAAAACTTGCCAAGGTAGCCGGCGGTGGGAAGCCTTTCCGCTACGGAGGTGAGGAATTTGCCGTTATTTTTCCTGGTAAGCTCGCGGATGAATCCATTCCCTATCTGGAAAGAGTGAGGAAGGCGGTCGCCGAATCAGACTTTGTTTTGCGCAGTCCCGACCGCCCAAGCAGCAAACCCGATAGGCCGAGGGCGATGACGGGCCCTCGCAAGAGGGTTTCTGTCACCATCAGTATCGGCGTAGCTGAACGAAACGAACGCAACACAAGTCCACAGCAAGTGATCAAAGCAGCGGACAAAGCCCTGTACAGCGCCAAAAAGGCCGGACGCAATCGGGTTAGGGCCTAGCAGATCTTGCCTACAGTAGTTGATCTCCTGAATATCCAACCACCCGACAGCAAATCCTTTAGAGATGACAACGGACATAATGCTGACCGTCTTGTCCGGAACGAATCTTGTATATTGAACGGGACGTGTGTTAATCTGTAAGTCGGGCATATGTTCGAGACGCTCTCCGCCAGGTGATTATTGCAGGGATAGGCTTTCGCATAGGAACAAAATATGCTTGGCGCACTGACACAGCAAGCAGTGAATGTACTATTTCTCGGATGCACAAGCCTTGTTGCCATTGGTCTGGGGCGACTGGTTCTGTGTAGGACCGGCATAAGATTTGTTTCTTCCGGGGAATGGGCTGTTTTCTGCGCCGGGCTGGGTTTTGGAATCCTGAGCTATGCGGTCTTCTTGCTCTGTGCCCTGCAAGTCCTCTATCCTGAGGCAGTCTATATCCTTTTTGGCCTTTGTACGGCCTTGGGCCTTGCAGGGTGGCTCAGGGGCCGATGTGGTTCAGACAAAACAACCTTTTCCGCGACAGAGCTCACGTTGTGGGACAAGGCGTTCCTGATTGTTTTGGCCACATGCCTGTTTTTCGCCTTCTTGCTCGTGCTTACCCCGGCTATTGGCAAGGACGCTCTAATCTATCACCTGGCAGTCCCCAAGCTATTTCAGAAGCATCACGGATTCTATTTCATCGAAGGAAACATATTCGCCCACTACCCGCTGAGTAGTGAGATGCTGTATGCCATGGCTCTTGCCCTGCGTGGTGATGTCCTTGCCAAAGGGATCCATTTTGTCATGGGCCTATCAATTCTTTTGGGCATGTGGCAATTTGCAAGACACCATGTCTCTGAGTCCCGTTTTGTGCCCCTTGCGCTCCTTATCTTTTGCAGCATTCCTTCCGTCTTTGTTACCTCTCACATGGCCTACAACGACCTGACCGTGACTTTGTATGCCTTTTTGTCAGTATACGCATTTTTGAACTGGTTTAGCAGAAAGGAAAATGCGTGGCTGATCTTGTGCGGAGTGTTTTCCGGGCTGGCTATGTCCACGAAGTACACAGCGCTTTTCTTGCCGTTTTTGGGATGCCTGGGGATCTTGTGGGCTTCTCGGCACCACGGAAGGGCTACTCGGCAGGCTCTCCGCTCGCTATTGGTATATCTCGCATGCGCCCTTGTTGTGGGTAGTCCATTTTATGTCAAGAACTGGATCATGGCCGGCAACCCGTTCTATCCATTCTTGTTTGGAATATTCGGAGGCAGGGGATGGGAGCCTGATCAAGCGCGGCTCTATGAACAGTTTGTTCAAAACCTGGGCATGGGGCGAGGGCTTTTGGACTTTCTGTTATTGCCGTGGAACGTGAGCGTAAATGCCAGGATGGCGAGCCCGCAGTTTGACGGTATCCTGGGGCCGGTGTTTATTCTGACGTTACCTTTTGCCCTTGGAATGCGAAAGATTCCCCTAGGGGCGAAGATCTCAATGGCCTATTGCTTATTTGCTTTCATGTTCTGGGCCTCTTCTGCGCAACAGATTCGATACATGATTCCCGTGTTTCCGTTCCTGGCTATTATGACGGCCTATATCCTCAGTTACTATCGCAGAAAGAAGGTCGTGTTTGGTCTGCTGATGCTTTTTGTTGCGGGTAGTTTGGGATTTAATGGGTATCATATTGCCAGGGATTTCATGAAAATAAGACCAGCAGGTGTCATCACAGGATACGAGGATAGAGATGCCTTTTTGAGGCGCATGGTTCCCTCGTACAAGATGTTTCAATATGTCAATACTAACTTGCCCGAGGAGTCCAAAATATTGCTCATTTACATGAAAAATTTTGGGTACCTCTGTGATCGCCCATATTATTCGGATTCCATGTTTGAGTCCTATACCATCCAAAAAATCCTGACCGGGTCTGAAACAGCCACGGATGTCTACGATTCCCTGAGAGAAAGAGGCTTCACCCACATTTTGTACGATATCAATTATGTCTTCGGAAACATGAGCACCTTTTCTGCACAAGAAAAGAGCCTCTTTTTGACCTTCCAAAAAGACCACCTCGAACTGATCAAAGCCGATCAGGAGCGATACTATCTTTATCGCCTTTAACAATAGAAGTTCTTCTCCAAGTTAGTTGGAGAAAAGGGTCCAAGGATTCAAGGGGTCAAGGATTCAAAGGCTTGTTTTCTAAAGACTTTATCAGCGCTTTCAACATTCTTTCGATTTCCGCTATGTCTTTGTTTAGTGTAGCCAATTCACCTTTTTCAATTAAATCTAAATCCCCTGCCAATAATATCTGTGTTTCCAATTCGCAAACAGAACCATAAGATATGTAAAGCATCCTAATGTAATCCATGGTTGTCTTTCTTCCATGTCCTTCTGCTATATTTGAAGCAATAGAAACAACCGATCTTCTTATCTGTGAAGTGAGACCGTATCTTTCTTCCTTTGGAAATTT
>DAOUWN010000111.1 GCA_030667105.1 Deltaproteobacteria bacterium | reverse complement strand
TGAACAGAAAGGTTTCAGGGTTGTTATGGTCACTGGCGACAAGGATTTCAAACAGTTGGTGTCCAGCGAAACAAGTATCTGGGATCCCATGAAGGATCGCACCATCGATTATGGGAGCCTCAAAAAGGACTTTGGCTTAGAGCCTTCGCAGTGGGTTGATGTCATGGCCCTTGCCGGCGATGCCTCTGATAATATTCCGGGGGTGCCGGGTATCGGGGAAAAGACAGCGGTTCAATTGATCACAACCTTTGGCAGCATGGATGGGCTTTTTCAGAACCTTGACAAGGTAACAAAGAAAAAACTCCACGAAAACCTCTGGAATTGTCGCGAGCAGGCCATGCTGAGCCGCCGACTCGTCACTATCAACACCGAAACGCCTCTTTCTGCAGATCTGAAGTCATTCAGGGTCTCAAGCCCTGACGGGGAAAAACTGACCGGTCTTTTTAAGGCCCTTGAGTTTCGCAGACTTCAGGAGCGGTTTCCGGTCAAGGGGGACCTCAGCCAGAAAGACTACAGGGCTATCATGGATGAGAAAACCCTGGAGTCCCTCATCCATGAGCTCAAGACGGCCGGAGTTTTTGCCCTGGACCTTGAGACTACTGCCAAGGACCCCATGAAGGCAGCGATTGTGGGCATTTCGTTTTCGCACCGGCCCAATGAAGCGTTCTATGTTCCTCTTCGGCACAGTGATGAGAATGCCGGCAGACAGCTTGAACCTGAGCCGACCCTCCTGCGGCTGAAGCCTCTCTTGGAAGACCCACGCCTGGGAAAGGTGGGCCAGAACATAAAGTATGACTGGACCGTGCTGAAGCGCTCCGGAATTGATCTCAAAGGGGTTATCTTTGACACCATGGTGGCTTCTTATCTCTTAGACCCGACCCGTCGAGCCCACAATCTGGAAGCTATCGCGGTTGAATACCTTAATCACAAAATGATTTCTTATAAAGAGGTTACTGGCGACAAGAGAGGCAATAAGGGCTTTGACAAAGTCTCGATCGAAGATGCTGTCACCTATGCCTGTGAAGACGCTGACATTACCTTGATGGCCTATGAGATCCTTGAATCCGGACTACAGGAAGAAGGCCTTGAAGGCCTTTTCAAAGATGTGGAAATGCCTCTCATACCGGTTCTTTTGGACATGGAGATGTCAGGGGTTTGTGTGGACAAAGATCGCCTTGAAGCCATATCAAAAGACTTTGAAGGCAAGCTTCAACAAATAGAGGAAAGAATATACGCCATTGCCGGAGAAGAATTCAACATTCAATCTCATCAGCAACTGGGCCACATTCTCTTTGAAAAGCTCCGGCTTCCGGTTCAGAAAAAGACAAAAAAGAAGAAGGGCTATTCCACGGATGTGGATGTCCTTACTGCGCTGTCCGCGGAACACGAACTCCCTGCGCTAGTCCTTCAATACCGGTCACTGGCCAAGCTCAAATCCACCTACACAGACGCCCTTGTCGATCTTGTCCATCCGGAGACACACCGTATCCACACTTCATACAATCAGACCGTCACGGCCACAGGGCGTTTGAGCAGCAGCGCCCCCAATCTGCAAAACATCCCCATTCGCACCGAAGAAGGGCGGAAGATCAGGGCAGCCTTTGTCCCCAGGAAAGGCTGGGTAATGTTTTCTGCCGACTATTCTCAAATAGAGCTTCGAGTCCTTGCCCACTATTCGCAGGATACTGTTCTTGTTGAAGCCTTTGAAAAGGACGAAGACATACATGCCCGCACGGCTGCCGAGGTCTTTCAGCTATTTCCGTCCATGATTACGCCGGAGATGCGCCGTCAGGCCAAGGTCATAAATTTCGGAATCATCTACGGTATGGGACCTTTCAGGCTTGCCAAGGAACTGGGCATTAGTCATAAAATGGCAAGAACGTACATTGAACACTATTTTTCCACATACAAAGGGGTCAAGCGCTTCATAGACGAGACCATAAATGAAGCAAAAAAGACCGGGAAGGTAAAGACACTGCTGGACCGGCAGCGATGGCTGCCCGACATTTGCAGTTCAAATCGCACAGCCCGTGAGTTTGCCGAGCGCACTGCGGTAAACACACCGCTACAAGGCACGGCCGCGGACTTGATCAAAGTGGCCATGATACGGATACACGAGGCCTTTGCTCAAAAAGGCTTGAAGGCCAAGATGCTTCTGCAGGTCCATGACGAGCTGTTGTTTGAGGTTCCTCCTGAGGAACTGGAGAAGACAAAAGAACTTGTCAGGGCGATTATGGAGGGTGTCCACGAACTCAGAGTCCCTCTTAAGGTCAACATCAATGTGGGTCCGAATTGGGCGGAGGCACATTAGTCCCTCAGTTGTGAAGTTCGTGCTTTTTATGGCAAGAATATACTGCCGCCTGCGGTAACCCTTTGGTATTAGAGAATAAATCCGAATATCGAAATCCGAAATCCGAAACAATATCGAAATCCTAATGTTCAAAACTCAAAACAAAAGCATGCTGTTATTGTTGTTTTTCCGTTTTGGGTATTGATATTTTGGTCATTAGAATTTGTTTCGTGGTTGCGGCTGACGCCTTGAAAACAGCACGATATTCGAATTTGCGGCTGACGCCTTGAGAACAGTACGGATTTCAACGCTGCTATGAAATGGATGAAGTACAGCATTATTTCAAATTGCCATTTTGAAGCGCGGTATTTATGAAACAAGGCACAAGTTAGGGTTCTTCTTCATTTTCAATGTCGTGTTCAAGTATGGCTTCCTTGATGCTTTTGTAGACACTCTTGAAAGTCTCATCAAAAGTGGCGGGAGAGACACGTCCCACCTCTATGAACTTGGCTACAATCTCTTTGGTCACTTTTAGCACCTGTTCGTCGAGCGATTTCATACGGGTCTCCTGTGGGATTGTTCGTTAAGCCTGATGGGATCTCATAGCATAAATCAGGACATATGTACAACGAAGGGGTTTGCGCTTGACAAGGTCCGGGCATTTTGATAATTTAACAAGAATTTATGAAAACCAAACGACTAAGAAACGTTTTACTGGATCAGGTCGAAGGTTTTTGGCGCTGGTGGTGGCAGGACCGAGAGGAGGGGTCTGTCCGTATCCAGCGCTAGGTGTTAAACATATTAACAGATCAAAGCCGCGGACGGTTCCTCGAATCCCGCGGCTTTTTTTTGTGGCAGGCTGCCGCGTAGTTTTTGGCGATCTGTGGGAAACAGGGGAAAAAGAGACGAGGAAAGGGGTTCAGAGTCCTCACCCTGGAGAAAGGGGGTGAAAAGATCGGCACGTTCCGGCTACGGGTTGTTGGAAACTGACGCTAGTGCCCAGTGCCTTAAGATCCGTTTATGGATGGGCACTGGCTAAACAGAGCGATTACGAACAAGGAGGCAAGAAGGAAATGAGACGAAAACTAGGATTTATAATGGCTGGAGTTTTTTTGGCTGTACTTTTTGCGATTACGTGGAGCCCTGCAGTGTCCATGGCAAAACCGATCAAATTGAGCTATGCCAATTTCCCACCCGCTCCCACCTTCCCATGTGTCCAGATGGAAAGGTGGAAAAAAGAAGTACAAGAACGCACCAACGGGAAGGTCGTGATTGACACATACCCAGGCGGCACCCTGCTCGGCGCCAAAAATATGATAGATGGGGTTATTGCAGGTCAGGCTGACATAGGCTGCCTGTGCATGGCCTATCAACCAGGCCGTTTTGTAATCACCAATGCAACTAGCCTTCCTCTCGGAATACCCAATTCTCGGACAGGGAGCCAAGTTCTGTGGGATATTTACAAGAAATACAACCCTGACGCATTTGCCAAGGTGAAGGTCCTTACTATGTTTACGACAGCCCCGTCAAGTATCATGTCCAAGGTACCCATCAGGACCTTAAGGGATATGAAGAGCGTTGATCTGCGCGCTTCGGGTGGGGCCGCACAGATCCTGAAGGCCTGGGGGGCGAACGCAGTCGGAATGCCCATGCCGGCAACCCCGGAGGCCCTGCAAAAGGGAGTGGTCAAGGGGCTGTTTTCGTCTCTTGAGGTCATGAAGGACTTCAAGTTTGCTGAGATCTGTCGATATGTGACCGTCACGGGCGCAGCAGTCTACCCCTTTGCAGTGGTCATGAATATGGACAAGTGGAATTCCCTCCCCAAGGACGTACGGAAGGTCATGGAAGACCTTGGGCCTCAGCAGTCGGCATGGACTGGCACCTACATGGATAATCATGTGGATGAATCGATTGCCTGGTCTAAAGAGACCCATGGAATTGAAGTAATAGAACTTTCCAGAGAAGAAAAGGTCAAATGGGACGAATTGCTGGAACCGATCACCCTTAAGTGGATCAAAGATGCGAAGGCAGAAGGCTTTCCGGCAGAAGCCATAGTGGACGACATAAAGGCCTTTACCAAGATGTATTCCGGGCAATAGACCCTGACATTGCAAGGGGGCAGATCTACATTCCTGACAAGGCGGCCGATCATGTCAAGAGTCTGAAATGCCCCCTGCCTGGAACTGGAGGAATGACATGGAGGTTCTGGACAAGGTAAGCCAGGCGCTAAACCAGGTCCTCATCTGGATGGCAGGCGTATTTCTGGTAGCAATGATATTTCTGACCTGCACGAACATACTCCTGCGCCTCGTCTGGGTGCCGGTGAGGGGCGCCTTTGAACTCACGGGATATTTCGGGGCGATTGTAACGGCTTTTGCTCTGGGATATACCCAGATGAAACGTGGGCATATTGCAGTAGACATACTGGTGCAGCGCTTCTCAAGGAGGACACAGAAAGTCCTAAATGGAATCAATCATTTCATATGCATGATCTTTTTTTCCATTGCAGCATGGCAGATAGCCAAATACGGCATGACCCTGTGGAGGACGGGAGAAGTGACTGAAACGCTCCGAATCATCTACTATCCATTCACTTTTGGCGTGGTGGTGGGGTGTGCAACCCTTTCCGTGGCTTTTCTGACCGATTTTTTGAAATCCGTGCTCGCAGTAAAGGACAGTGAGCAGTGAGTCTAACTCTGATCGGAATCGTAGGGATTGTCATCCTTGTTGCCGTGTTGTTCTTACTGGGCATGCCTGTGGGTTTTGCCATGGCTGTAGTTGGTTTCTGCGGATTCAGCTACGTGGTCTCCTTCAAGGCGGCCATCAACATGGCAGGTACAGACCTGTGGACCACATTTTCCACTTACGGGCTGACTGTAATACCCCTTTTCATCTTGATGGGGTACCTCGCGTTCAACTCCGGTATAGCTGAAAAGCTATACAACGCAGCCTACAAGTGGTTTGGTCATTGGCCGGGTGGACTGGCTATTGCCACGATAGGCGCTGATGAACTCTTTGCCGCTATCTGCGGTTCCAACACAGCCACAGCGGCCACGATGGGCACAGTCGCCTTGCCACAGATGAAAAAATATAATTACGATACGAGGCTGAGCAGTGGCACGGTTGTCACCGGTGGCACCTTGGGTACGATCATGCCCCCCAGTGTGGTCCTCATTATTATCGGCTTGCAAACAGAGCAGTCCATAATCAAGCTTTTCCTTGGCGGGATTCTGCCTGCCATTCTCTTGGGAACCCTGTTTGTGATCACGATTCTTGTTCTTTGTCGGATAAACCCCGATCTTGGCCCGGCGGGACCAAAAACGAGTCTGAAGGAGAAGATACATTCCCTTACAGGGGTCATAGAAGCAATAGCTATATTCGTCCTGGTGATCGGAGGATTGTACGCAGGCATATTTACACCTACCGAGGCCGGGGCCGTCGGTGTTTTTTTCACGCTTGTGGTCACTGCGGCAACCGGCAGGCTGACCTGGAAAGGGCTTGTCAGCTCAATGATGGACACGCTGAAGATATCATGTATGGTATTTGTTCTGGTTGCAGGGGCCATAATCTTTGGTCGCTTTCTGGCCATAACCAGGCTCCCCTTCATAGTAGCCGATTTTGTCTCGGGACTGCCGGTTTCACCCGTCCTTGTTCTGGCAATCGTGCTGTTGATCTATCTGATAGGGGGATGCTTTGTAGATTCCCTGGGGTTTCTTGTCCTGACCATCCCGATCTTCTTTCCCCTGGGGACGGCTCTTGGTTTTGATCCGGTGTGGTACGCCATAATCCTGACGATGGTAACTACAATGGGAGCAATCACCCCGCCAGTTGGTGTCAATATATTCGTGGTAAAGGCCTTGGCCCCGGAAATAGGCCTTGGGACGATTTTCAAGAGCGTAAGCTTTTTCTTGCTGGCTTGCATTGTCTGCATAGTTATTTTGATAATCTTTCCTCAGATTGTTCTGGTTCTCCCATCAATGGTACATTAGGGTTCGTTCTTTTCCTGGGGTAGATTTTGGAGATAACCACAAAAATGTGAAGGGAAGTGGGGTGTTGACGAGATCATGAAATAAGCATGAGGGGGAGTTATGGCGAAGGGCTTTATGCCAACAGTGACAACACAAGAGGAATTGAGGGATTTTCAGATCAGAGGATTGAAGTGGACCGTAAACCACGCCTATCAAGGGTCTTCCTTTTACAGGAAAAGAATGGATGAGGCAGGTGTGCGACCGGAAGACATCCGGTCACTGGATGACCTTGACAGACTCCCATTCACGACCGCGCAGGATCTGAAAGAAGGATATCCCTTTCCTCTGCTTTCCGTACCTCTTGATAAGGTTGTGCGCGTCCATGCCTCGTCCGGGACTACGGGAAAGCGCAAGGTCCTTTGTTACACCCGCAAAGACATTGATGACTGGGCCAATATGTTTGCCAGGTGCTACGAAATGGGAGGCCTGATGCGAGACGACCGCGTCCAGATTGCCGTGGGCTATGGGCTCTGGACTGCGGGCGTTGGTTTTCAACTGGGCTGTGAACGCTTTGGCGCCATGGTTGTGCCGGTTGGGCCGGGGAATCGTGACATGCACTGTGAGGTCATGGTGGATCTTCAAAGCACGGTGTTTTGCTGCACGGCTTCCATGGGACTTCTTATGGCTGAGGAGATTCAACATCGAAACCTTGCTGATAAGATTGCCGTGAAAAAAGTGAT
>DAOUWN010000092.1 GCA_030667105.1 Deltaproteobacteria bacterium | reverse complement strand
CCGCAGGCAGGACCACATCGGCCAGTTGTGCGGTCTCTGTAAGGAAGACATCCTGCACCACGAGCAGTTCCAGGTGTGAGATTGCTTCTTCGGTGAAGTTAGTATCAGCTTCTGTGAGCACCGGATTCTCACCCATGAGGTAGAGGGCCTTTACCTTGCCCGAATCAACAGCCTCAAAGAGTTCGGTCAGCACCAGCCCAGGTGAGACGTTTAGCTTGCAACCCCAGGCTTTCTTAAATTTTTTCCGTATCTCCGGATCATCCACTTTTTGGTAACCGGGAAACACATTCGGCAGGCACCCCATGTCACAGGCCCCCTGAACGTTGTTCTGCCCCCTGAGAGGGTTAACACCTGTTGATGGTTTGCCGATATGTCCGGTTAGCAGTGCCAGGTTGGCTAAGGCTTTTACGTTATTCGTGCCATGGGAATGCTGGGTGATTCCCATGGCATAAAGAATGGTTGCCGGTGAAGAAGAAGCATACAGTCTTGCAGCGTTGGTAATAGCCTCAGCAGAAACACCTGTGATTTGCTCTCCCAGGGAGAGATCACACTCCATGAGCATCGCTTCAAGGTCTTCAAAGCCGTCACACCGCTCTTGAATAAACGAGGTGTTCAGAAGTCCCTTTTCGACAATAACTTTGGCGATGGCATTTAGCAGGGCCACATCAGTTCCTGGCTGATGCCTGAGCCAGACATCAGCGATCCGACAGAGCATGGTTTCTCGCGGATCGGCCACGATGAGCTTTGCGCCGGATCTGACCGCCCTGTTGATCTGTCTCCCTATGATAGGGTGGGCAGCTGTGGTGTTGCTTCCTATTACAAAGATGCAAGCGGCTTTTCCAATTTCAGAGATCGAGTTTGTCATGGCTCCGCTACCCAGAGTGGCAGCCAGACCGGCTACCGTGGGCGAGTGTCAGAGGCGCGCGCAATGATCGATATTGTTTGTTCCCATGACCGTCCTGACAAACTTCTGAAAGAGATAGTTCTCTTCGTTGGTGCATTTGGCGGAAGAAATGGCAGCAAATTGGTCTCCTTTGTAATGGAGGAGGGTGCTGGCCACATACTTGATCGCCTGGTCCCAGTTTACCTCAACAAAGTTTCCTTCCCGCTTGACAAGGGGCGATGTGATGGGTTTGCCTGGCAGTCCTGTTTCATTAATGCCGTGCGAGACCCGCTCAAGGGCGTCGTATGCGCGCACAAGCGGGGAAGACAGCCGATGAGGGCTATGAATAAATTCATTGCCAAAGCGTCCTCTAACACAAAGTTCTCCCCGGTTTGCAGGGTTTTCAGGATCGCCTCTGGCCTTAACAATGGAGTTTCCACGCACACCCAGATAGAGTCCGCAGCCCACACCGCAATAAGCGCAGGTGGTCTTCACCTCCCGGGTTGGATATTCGACCTTTTTCGGTGTCAAGGCCGCTACCGGGCAACGTTCAACGCACTCGCCGCAGGACACGCAAACTGATTCCTTGAACGGCTTGTCACCAAAGGTGCTGACCTTAAGCTCATAACCTCGATATCCCATATCAATGGCATCAACGCCCACAATTTCGCGGCAGGTGCGAATGCATATGCCGCACTGGATGCACTTATTGGGATTGAAATCAAAAAAGGGATTGCTTGTATCAATAGGCAGGTCTTTGGCTACACGGTTCAGCCGATTGAGTCGTCGCTCATCAAAACCAATGCGGTTAACTAGTTCTTGCAAACGGCATGTGCCGCTCTTTGGGCACAAGAGACAGTTGAAGTCATGATCGCTAAGGAGCAACTCAAGGGTTACACGGCGAACCTGGTCAATTTCCGGGTCATCCGCAATGACCACCATCCCGTCTTTGACCGGGGTGCGGCAGGCCGGATGGAGCTTTTTCTTCTTCTCAATCTTAATCAGGCATATCCGGCATACCCCTTCAGGCGTGATGTCAGGGCAATGGCACAAAGTAGGAATGTATATACCAGCCTGTTCAGCTGCTTCCAGGATGGTAGCGCCTTCTGCGGCCTTTACCTCGAGGCCGTTTATGATTAAGGAAATGTTATTGGTCATTAGTCATTGGTTGCTGGATACTCGTTTCATCTTCTCTTATTCCGCAATCCGAAATCGAAAGTCGCTCGTCATTGGTTTTACTAATGACTAATGACCACCCTGCCCTGAAACGCATTCCACCGCGCTGAACTTGGGAGGACACACCTCCATACAGGCCCCGCACTTTATGCATTTACTCTGATCGATTTCATGGACCTGCCATTTGGCTCCAATAATGGCATCTGCCGGGCAGGCTTTGAGGCACAGCATGCAGGCCTTACATTTGTATTCCTTGATACGGTATGAGATGAGAGACCTGCATACAAGCGCCTTACAGCGCTTTTCGTGGATGTGCTCCTCGTATTCCTCTCTAAAATACCTAATCGTGGAAATCACCGGATTGGGAACGCTCTGTCCCAGGCCGCATATGGAGCCTCCTTTCACAGCCTCAGCCAGCTCCAGAAGGATCTCAATATCGTCGGGCCTGCCCCTTCCTTTGGTAATATCATAGAGTATCTCAAACATTTGCCTTGTGCCCAACTTGCACAATGTACACTGGCCGCATGACTCGTTTTGGGCAAAGTCCAGAAAATAGCGGGCCATATTTACCATACATGTATTCTCATCCATCACCAGCATTCCGCCAGAACCCATGATGGAGCCCGCCTTGGCCAAGGATTCATAGTCCACAGGGAGATCCAAGAGACTCTCGGGGATGCAACCTCCAGAGGGGCCACCGGTTTGCACTGCCTTGAATTTCCTGTCTCCTCTTATACCTCCACCAATATCAAATATGATCTCTCGCAAGGTCGTTCCCATAGGAACTTCTACAAGACCAGTATTCTTTACATTTCCGGACAGGGCAAAGACCTTTGTCCCTTTACTTTCTTCAGTGCCTATGCCACTGAACCAGGCCGCACCCTGAAGTATGATAGCCGGCACACAGGCAAAAGTTTCCACATTATTCAATACAGTCGGCATGCCCCAGAGCCCTACGATGCTGGTGTTAGGTCGCGGGAGTGGTTTTGGAAAGCCACGCTTGCCTTCAATCGAGAGCACCAAGGCCGTTGATTCCCCGCAGACAAAAGCGCCCGCTCCTTTCACGATCTCAATCTCAAAATCAAAGCCACTTCCCATAATGCTTCGGCCTAAGAGCCCATGGTCGGTTGCCTGGGCAATGGCAGAGGACAAATGTCGAACAGCAAGGGGATATTCCGCCCGCACATATATGATCCCCTTGCATGCTCCAACTGCATAGCCTGCAATGATCATCCCCTCGATAATACTGTGGGGATCGCCTTCCATTACGCTGCGGTCCATGAAGGCTCCGGGGTCCCCTTCGTCGCCATTGCAAATGATATATTTTTCCTCACCAGGGGCATTGCGAGATGATTCCCACTTGAGCCCAGTGGGAAAGCCCGCGCCACCCCGTCCCCGGAGGCCCGACTCCTTTATGCAGGCTATCACTTCCTCGGGACTTGACTCAAAAATAGTGGTTGCCAATGCCTGATAGCCGTCGACCTTTATGTAGTCTTCAATGCTGGTGGGATCAATATGACCGCAGTTTCTCAGTACAACTCGTCTCTGTTTCTTGTAGAAAGGAACGTCGGCCTCATGAACGCACTTTTCCCCTGTGATCGCGTCTTCATACAGAAGCCTTTCAACGGTCTGGCCTTTGAGCAAGGTCTCAGAGACTATTTCCGGAATGTCCTCTCTGGCTACGCTGTGATAGAATATGTTCTCGGGGACAACAACCAGGATGGGTCCTGACTCACAAAAACCGCGACAGCCTGTCTTTTTGACAATGATACCATCATCGGGCCCTTGTGCTCTAATCTCGTTCTGAAGGGCCTCTTTCACATCCTGGCCTCCGGACGCCAGACAGCCTGTCCCACAACAAACAACTACGCTCTTGCCATCTGGCTTCTCCTGGGCGAGGAGCGATTCTCTAAAACGCTTTAGACCTTCACGCCTTTCTATTTTGGCCTTCTGACGTGGTGACATTATTCTTCTTTCTTGTCCGCGCCATCTTTATCGTTGGTCAGGATTTCGACGACTTTTTTCGTAGTGACCTGAGGATAAACGGTATCATCGACCACTATGATCGGAGCAAGGGCGCACGAGCCTAAACATGCAACCCGCTCAAGACTATACTTGTAATCCTTGGTGGTCTGGCCGGTCTTGATGCCAAGGCGATATTGGGCAGTTTCCAAAATGTCCCGAGCCCCACGCACATGGCAGGCAGTTCCCTGGCAAACTCTCACAAGATGATCCCCGCGCCGCGTCAGATAGAAGTGGGCATAGAAGGTAGCGACGCTGAAGACGTGGCTTGGGGGCATCCTCAAAAATCCAGCAATCTCGGCCAAGGCTTCTTGGGGCAAATAACCGTACTCCTCTTGCACCCTCTGTAGCATGGAGATTAAAGCGCCTTTTTTTTTCTCAAAAACCGAAAGGATTTCCCTTAAGCGTACCTCAACCATGGCGACCTCTTATCTCTTCCCCTGAAAAATCTCCTCAGCCAAATGCACGTCATCAGGACTTCCGATAAAGACAGGCACCCTCTGGTGCAGGTGCTGGGGCTGGACATCAAGGACCCTTTCAAGGCCAGTGCTGGCAGCCCCTCCTGCCTGTTCGACGACAAACCCGAGCGGATTGACCTCGCACATGAGCATAAGCTTTCCGTGGGGTTTTAGAGGATCTTTGGAATCCGCAGGATACATGTGAATACCCCCCTTCAGCAGATTTCGGTGAAAATCTGCCACAAAAGAGCCTATGTAGCGCAGCCTGTAAGGCCGATCCGTCTTGATATCCGGCGTCTTAAAGTATTCAACAATGTTCTGGACCCTTTCATCCCAGAAATAGTAGTTCCCCTCATTGATGCTGTATGTCTTCCCCTTCTCCGGTATGCGAATGTTCTCGTGAGAGAGAAGAAACTCACCGATCCTTGGGTCCAGGGTGAAGCCGTGAACGCCTCTTCCCGTTGTATAAACCATCATGGTGCTCGAACCATAGATGAAATAGCCTGCTGCAACCTGCATGTGGCCGGGCTGCAAAACATCCGTCATAACACTAAGGTTCCCCGTTTCATGCTTCTTTAGGATCGAAAAAACCGTACCGACGTCAATATGGACATCAATATTGGTAATCCCTCCCATGGGATCGAAGACCAGCATGTAGTCTCCTTTTGCGTACTTGGGCGGAATGGGAATCAGGTCTGTCTCTTTCTTGGAAACCATGCACCATAGATGGCCAATGTGACTGACGCGATTGATGATAGTGGCATTCGCAAACTCCACCAGCCTTTGGAAATGCTCTTCATCCGCACTTTCGCTTCCCACGAACCCCAAATCCTCAGTCAGGTTTGCCTTGTTTACCTTCTGGGCAATGATCTTTGCTGCCACTGTCAGCTCTGAAAGCAATGCAGTAAAAGCACCGGTTGCATCAGGCAGCTCTTTTTGCTTGGCTAAGATGTGTTCAGTAACCGTTATCCCTTTGGCCATTTTTTACTCCTTTTTTCAAAGATTGTTTCAAAAGACCAAACTAAAGGCGTGAGGTTAAGTAACGCGCGAGCCGCTAAGGTGTCAACAAGATTTAATACAGGGGTCTGCTACAGCTCCAGCCATGAATCGGTGTACAGGGAATGCCCCAGAAGCACCTTTGCTGTTTTTACATAATCCCGAGCTTCCTTGCTAAGACTTTCCATGTCCGGATCATTTCCATCAATCACTTGATGAACCAAACCAGTGATTTCCGGCTGTTTTCCCCAAGCGATTTCATGGAGATCCTTATCAAAGGCATCCACAATACACGATTTCATGCCAAGCTTTTCGAGCATGATCATATAAGTCTGATTCAGGATAGGCCGGACATGATCAGGCGCTCCGTTAGAGACGTTAGAGAGCCCACAGGTTGACTTGCATCCAGGGGCCAGTACTTCTGCTATCATTTCGAGCTCTGACATGAACTCATTGCATTCCAGTAGCTGATTCTGCTGGACATTCACAGGCGTTACGATCGGATCGACCCAGATATCTTCTCCTGCCACACCAGCCTCTGCGGCCCTCTGGAGTATGTCGGCCGCCAGAAGTCCCCGCTCTGCCGCATCTCTGGGCATCCCTTCCGGCCCCCAAAGCAGGGCAACCATACCCGCGTCGTATTTTGTGACCAGGGGCACCTGGGCATCCATCCTCTCAGGACGACACATGATAGAGTTAATCACTGCCTTGCCCTGTTTCTTTTTGTATACTTTCAGGCCCGCTTCAATTGCCTTCACATTGGTAGTGTCAAGATAGAGAGGCACGTCCACGACTTCCTGAACGACTTTTACCATCCATTCCATCAATTCTTCTCCGCCCTTCCTGGCAGGGCCGAGATTAATGTCTATGTAATCCACGCCCGCCTCTGCTTCGGCTACAGCAAGCTCTTGTATGGGCTTCGGGTTTTTCTCCTTTATGGCTTGCCCGATTTTCTTGACCATCACGTTCAGGTTCTCACCGATTAGAATCATGTAACCTCCTATAACGGAAAATGCCTAAAGTGCCTGCCATTCCTTGAGATACGCCGGGATGTGGGCCGATTCCCTGGGTCCTACGAGCACTTCCCAGCCTCCAAGTTCCTCTTCGAGATCTCCTGAAATGGCGGCAGCATAACCAGGTATCACGACTTTTTTGTGGCTGACCTTGTCCATAATGCCGCATTTTTTCAAAGACGCACCCACTATATCGCCCACGAATTTTCCGGCGGCCCAAGCCGTCAACACGGAGAGCCCCTCGGTATCTACGACGACCAGCCAGGCAGGCACGCGGCTCGTTTCGATTTCTCCTGACACGATAAAGTAGGTCAAAGAAAAGTTGCAGGTAATCAATACGGGAGAGTCAACATTCGGCCCGCCGATTTCGTAGATGCCCGGAGAAGTGGCCATCGGACGTTGCGGGTCTGTATAGATATTCATGCGAGCCAGCAGTAACGGGAATAGGCTATGTCCCTGCAAGTCTGAAAGGACAATAATGCCGCCATACTTTGCCACAAACATAGAGGCAATCAATGTCTCTTTCATGAAATCATCGGTCATCTCGCACGGCAAGGTAATCGTAGGGAAGGCAAGAGGTTTGTATTTCTTCAAAAGGGCCCCTCGGCGAATAACTAACTGATCTTCAAACGCTTTCCTGACACCGCGTGCCCCTGAGTCAATGACCAGATCTTTCAAGCCATCTTTGCTGAGTTTTGTCGTGAGCTCTGAAACCTCGTCCAGACTATTGCCTCTTACAGCCAGGGGGCAGATGAAATCTTTGGCCAGACCAGCCATGTGGTCAGCATTTTCCTTGGTTGCTGCATAGATAAGGGGCTTGCGATCTGCGCATGCCTTAAGTCCCCTTTCCATGACGCTCGGGTCCTCTGCCATGAGAATCAAGCCACCGTCTGTTTCATTTTTTACCTTTGTGGCCAGGGCCTCAAACTTTTCGGCATCACCAGATAGCGATTTCATGGCAACAAGATCTGCCCTTAACGTCAGCCCTACCCGCTCATATTCCAATGTCT
>DAOUWN010000183.1 GCA_030667105.1 Deltaproteobacteria bacterium | reverse complement strand
TACCCTTCGGGAAAGCCGAGGATACCGCATCTCCTTTGTTGGCAAGAGTTCGGCGTAGCCGACTACAGCCTCACCCTTGCCGCCTTGAATCTGCGGCATCCTCGACTTTTGCAACGTTAGGGTTTACGCGTCTGCGAAGAAAGGCTTGGCTGATCAGCAATAGGGAATCTCCATGAGGCCGGGTAAGCGCACATATGACAACTCAGGAGACCAGGTCACTTGAGCGTGCAAACAAGAAGCGGGATCTCTGTCTTGCCTGCGGGCAGACTCCAATTCCAAAAGGGAAGCGCCGGTATTGCAGCGACAAATGCAAGAAAAGACTGGATTTTGCACTCTTTATCACCACAGGGTTAGTACAAGCCTTGCGGGCACGTTATGCGGCATTCTCGTACACTGAAGAGACCCTTATCCTGGACATACTCCCCACAGGCTCAGATGTCATATCCAGGTTCGTGTGGAAGAGGAACGGACACAAGAAAGTTGCCGATGACTTATTAGAGATGATTGAGCGGGCAGGCCGTGAGTGGTACGACAGGGAAAAAGAAACCCGCTCGAGTTGGTGGGCGTCTCAGCATCTGTTGGACAAGGCTTCACGAATGGACATTCCTCTGAGTACCATCGTACCTGTTTCAAGAAAGATGCCTCAGTTCAATCATAAGGAGAAAAATGCGCTAAGACTACTCAAGCTCACGAAGGATCAGATCCTGTCCGAAGACGGCATGAAATGGATTAAATCGGCTTTTAGAAAAAAGGCAAAACTCTATCATCCTGACAAGGGGGATAAGAGCAATAAGTTCATCCAGATCAACTAGGCCCATGCAGAACTTCTAAACTGGACCCAAAACCCCAGGTTTTGTTCCAAGAAAGCCCTTCCCAACAGCTGGTGCTATGATGCCTCAAGCAGAAGGTGGGCGCCACCGGCACAGCGAAGCTAGGCTGTCTCA
The DNA here is from genome assembly GCA_030667105.1 of Deltaproteobacteria bacterium. The sequence continues at coordinate 4,282 of DAOUWN010000183.1, read as the reverse complement.
TCCGATTCAAGTAGCTTCTTCAGTCGATCCCCTTCGATATTCTCCTCTTTCAGGACAAGGGCCGCGCCTGCATCCAGAACCTTTCTGTGTTTGGTGAGTATCTCCTTGGCTACCTCATATTGGGAATCCAGGATGGCCTTGATTTCACGATCAATAACCTCTGCTGTTTGCTCGCTGTATTCCTTTGCCGAAGGAATGCCGATATCAACAAATCGTTTTTGACGTTCCTTCTCAAAATAGACATGGCCCAATTCGACGCTCATGCCGTATTCTTTGACCATGCTTCTTGCAATATCCGTGGCCCTGGCGAGGTCATTATGTGCGCCGGTTGACATATCTTTAAACTGGATTTCCTCGGCTGCCCGCCCTCCCAGTGCCACTGCGATCTTGTCCAAGAGTTCGCTTTTGCTCATCAAAAAACGGTCTTCCGTAGGCACCTGGAGGGTGTAGCCCAGGGCAGCAACGCCCCTGGGTACGATTGAGATCTTTCGAACCGGGTCGGTCCCCGGCAGAGAAAGGGCAACCAGCGCATGGCCCACCTCGTGATAGGCCACAATCCGTCTTTCCTTCTCGTTGATAAGGCGGTTTTTCTTTTCAAGGCCGGCGACAATGCGCTCAACAGCCTCCTGAAACTCGGACATCCCCACCTTATCCTTACCGTGGCGCACAGCCAAAAGGGCTGCCTCATTAACCAGGTTGGCCAGATCGGCCCCCACAAACCCAGGGGTCATGCCGGCAATGGAGTCCACGTCTATATCTGCGTCGATCGTGATCCCTTTTAGGTGTACTCTGAGAATGTCTGTTCGTCCTTTCTTGTCAGGCCGGTCGACCAGGATGTGGCGGTCAAACCGGCCGGCTCTTAGCAGCGCCGGGTCGAGGATTTCTGGCCTGTTGGTGGCTGCCATGAGGATCACACCTATGGTGGGGTCAAAGCCGTCCATCTCGACCAAAAGCTGGTTCAGGGTTTGTTCTCTCTCGTCGTGGCCCCCTACCATGCCCACACCTCTTGCCTTGCCCAGGGCATCTAATTCGTCAATAAATATAATACACGGGGCCTTCTCTTTGGCCTGGGCAAAAAGATCACGGACACGGGCTGCGCCCATGCCCACAAAGAGCTCCACAAATTCTGATCCGCTCATGCTGAAAAATGGGACACGGCTTTCTCCGGCAACGGCTCTGGCCAGTAACGTCTTTCCAGTTCCAGGAGGACCCAGGAGCAAGACCCCTTTGGGGAGCTTTCCGCCCAGTCGTGTGAACTTGTCAGGTGACCTGAGAAATTCAACCACCTCAACCAGTTCTTCCTTGGACTCATCCACGCCGGCCGCATCATCAAAGGTCACGCCTACTTCGTCTTCCATGTAGACCCTGGCCTTTTTCTTGCCCAGCGTGAGGAAGCTGCCCTGCTGGGCAGAAAGGCGACGCATCATGAAGTACCAGATGCCGACAAAAAGAAGGACCGGAAAGACCCACGAGGCAAGATTTTTCAAGAAGTCGCTCTCGATTACTCCCTTAAATGTCACGTTATACTTCTCCAGAAGCTCAGAAACATCCCGATCTACGCGGACCGTGGTAAAGACTCGTTCCACCTCCTGCCCGTTCTTAGTTTCCCTTACCTTGCCCTGTATCCGATCCTGGGTTATGGCTACTTCCACCACCCTTCCTTCGTGGAGGGCCCTGACAAATTCACTGTAGGGCAGGCGTTCGACCGCAAACATCTGAACGATAATGTTGTGGAGGATCAGGACGACCCAGATGGCAACCAACACATACCAGATGGAGAACCTATGATGCTTTTCCATAGGCTAGGCCTCCTCAGTGGGACTTTTCAATCCACACGATCGAATAAATCAAGGACCACATCAGCGAAAGAATATCGATCTCGTGCCTCGAAAAAGGCGTTGTGGAGTCCTTGCCATGTAAGCGCTGTGTCTATTTCGGGAATAATCTTTGGTTCATCTTTTTGGGTAATAGTAAAGAGGCGGCAGCGGTTGTAACCCATGAGTTTATACAATAACTGGCCACTCTCGTATTGAGCAAGCAGGTCAGTTTTCTTTGGTCTTCCTGTTTCAAAGGCGACTAAGAAAAAAAAGGCGCGGCCCGGCACCTCGATCACCGCATCGATCGTCGCTTTGGACATACTGCGCAAGGCAGACAGCTTCTTTAAGTGTTTGGGGGTCCTTGCAACAGCTTCTATCATGGGCCGGCGCCAGGAGGCAGGAGGAATAAGTTCACCTGACGGCCTTCTCGGCCATTTCAAGGTTTTGGGCAGTCCGACAAGCCGGTTCACCTCTTGCTCAAGTGGCGTGAGGGATGGGGATGGACCTGATTGCGCAGTCCTTTGTTCGAGAAGCGCACCAAGGGGTCTGGCAAAAAACCTGATCCTTGCCTCCTCCACGACCTCATCCGGACAACCGCACCCCAGGAAATTCTGGATAAAGATCTTCTTGCCACTTCTATCCGTGTCAGCCGGATTGAGGAACACCGCGGCAAGCACTTTTACCAATGTGTCTTTTGAAAAAATCATCCTGCTCCCTATCTGTGTCATCGTCATTTTGGTCCATATATAGTAGCTAATGCCCCTGAAATCAACAGGCATCGTGTGTAAAGAAAGGGAGGCTTCCGGCGTGTCAGATTACTGCAACGATTCTTCGAGCCTTGTAAACCCTTGTTCGAGACTGACTGTCGGATGATAGCCGAGGTCCTGCCTGGCCGCGCTGATATCAAACCAGTGTGCAGTTGAAAGCTGCTTTGCCAGAAACCTGGTCATGGGCGGTTCACTTTCAATAAAAAGGAGTTTGAAGACAATCTCAAGAAGCAGACCGGCAGTGTATGCAAGGCCGGCCGGCACTGTGCGGGCTATTGGTGGCAGACCGGCAGCGCCGATAATCCGGTTCATCAGTTCTCCGATGTCAATCGGTTCTCCCTGTGAAATGAAATAGGCATTTCCTGAAGCGACCGACCCGGATGAAAGCACGTCGGCGGCCAGGAGGTGAGCCTCGGCCGCATTGTCAATATATATGCAGTCCACAAGATGCGGTCCCTTTCCGATTGTGGCAAGCCTGCCAGATCTTGCCCGTTCTATCAGTCTTGGAAGAAAATTGGGATCTCCAGGCCCCCAGATCAGGTGCGGCCTGAGCGCAACCGTGGCCAGGTCATCTCCGTTTGCCTCAAGGACCATCTGTTCGGCAATGACCTTTGTTTTCTGGTAACTTGTCTCGAAGTGTTCAGGATAAGGCGCGGATTCGTTGATTCCCTCAACATCCCAGCCTCCGTGGACCACGCTGGGTGTGCTGGTATACACCAGCTTCGGGACCATCTGGTTCTTGCAGGCGGCAATGATATTTTCAGTGCCCGTGACATTGGTGCTGTAATATTCTTCATAGGGTCCCCATATCCCCGCTTTGCCGGCCACATGAAAGACCACGGCGCACCCTTTCACGGCTGAAGCAACAGCTCCGGCATCAGCAACGTCTCCCTTGAAGACGTGCACTCCCATCCTGCTCAGTTCCGGGTAGTCCCCCCGGGAAAAACTGCACACTTCGTCTCCCCGGGCAACAAGCCTCGACACAATTGCCTTACCCAGGAAACCTCCCCCCCCTGTAACAAGCGCTGTCATCATTCAAGTTTTTTCTTTGCCCACACCGCGAGCCTGTCCCTGAAGATCTTGGCATTGTGGCGAATGTCTACAGGAAATGCCTTGTGAAACAGTATGGTCCTGATATCTTTAGTGTGCGCCTGCGCGGCTCCAAGTTCAAGCAGTTCGTTTCTTATTAATTTCCTGTCTGCATCTCTTGAATCCTTCTCAAGTTCCACGCAGAGCACCGGCCGTGTTGCGCCCTGCAGCTCAACACCTACCAGTGCGGTCCGGTAGACCTTTAGGTGGGTGTTAAAAACACCCTCACACGGGATTGTAAGAAGGGTCATAGTCGGCAAGATAACCTTGTGCACTTTTCGGCCGCAGAACCAGAACCGTCCCTGTTCATCAACAAAGCCGAGGTCTCCCATGCGGTGCCGGAAGCCTTCTCCTTCTGCATCATAGATTTTTGCCAGTCGGGTGGCTGTCTCCTTGTTATAATAAGAACCGGTCACGGACGGGCCTCGGACCGCGATTTCCCCTATTTCTCCTTGGGCAACCACCAGGTCGTTCCGCCATCCTGGGACGGCCGTGTCCGTTATCTTGATTACAGAAACGTCCATTCCGTCGACCGGCTTGCCGATACACACCCCTTTGCCCTTATCTGTTTGATACCTCGTCTCGCCCAGGATTTCACGACTGCCGATT
>DAOUWN010000125.1 GCA_030667105.1 Deltaproteobacteria bacterium | reverse complement strand
TCAAAGAAAGGTGAGACAACAAGCGCCAAAGAAGGTTATCGCCCAGGGGAGGCAACACATTGGCTGTCGGAGGACGGATGTTTTCAAATTCGGCAAATTCGGGGGAACTGCTCGTGGGCACCGATATATCTCCGACTTGAAGACTCTCGGGCAACGATCCGTTGGTACAAAACAACCGAATGGAAAGTGTTTCACTCGACGGCCCTTGTGCCTCCTTGGAATAGGCAACCGACAAGGAAGCTTTGTAAGTACCTTCAATCGGTGATTTGCGGAGTTTCACATGATAGACCGGGGTGGACTCGGATTTGGGATTAAAAGCCTCAAAAGGCGTATAGATCCGTTGTTCGGCAGTGCCTTGAACGAATCCTGTCACACTTTCAAGACCATAGACCTGGTATTGATGCCCACTCGTTCCGGAAGGACGAATCGGGTATTCGTGTGAGCGATGATCCAGACGGATTGGATCTGCGTCATGGGGGAAGATATTGACGACCGGGGTTGCAGCGAGGACAAAACACTCTTTCTTGATCCGGGGCATCTGAAAAGGCGGAGATGCCAGCTCAAAACGAATTTCAAACCGGGTGCCCTCTCCAGGATTCTTCCAACGTTCCCACCCCACAAGATCCAGGAAAAGGAACTTCTCGGGCAGCACAAAGTACTCCTGAAGGACGCGATATCCGGGAAACGAATGACCGGGATAAGGGATCAACTGCTCGTCGTCGGAAAACCCTACCGGTCTCAAATCTTCTGGAGCAAGGACCAGGGGACTGCCCCCTTCCGCCGGTTTAACCACAATATGTTTCACGTAGTTTCGAAGCAGCAAATAAAGATCTGCCGCATCCCCATAACCGCCTGCCAGATGGAGCCGAAGGGCTTTTGGCTTCCAGTCGGAAAGCTTTGGCCCAAGCAACTCGAAGAGAACCTTCACCGCAGGCGGTCGGCCGGATGCCTCCTCAAAGGAAGCGTCCAGAATCCGAAGGGGCTGAAGCTCTACATTGTAGCAGGTTTCAAAAAGACAGTTCGTCTCCTCTACATTCACTGAAGAGATCTGAATTCCGGCCGGAATGGTCGCCGGTTCCTTGACCGTGGGCTTGGGACGGAAAGCCACAATCGTTGTGGAGGGGATAGGCCGCAAGTAGTGTGGCCATATCAATCGGGTGAGTTCGTGGATGATTTCCGGAAAGTCATCATCGAGCTTTTCCCGCAACAGGGCCGTTAAAAAGGCCACCCCTTCCAGAAGGCGCTCCACATCCGGGTCTGCCGTGGGGCCGATCAACATGGGCGCTACGGCCGGGTGGGCCTTGGAAAAAGCCTCTCCCAGGTCTCTCAAATTGGCCAGCTCTTGTTGGAAGTGTCGGTTGAACATAAAAACTCGTTTCGTTGGTTATGTTGGTTGAGCCAGTTCTATTCGTTATGCAGGTCAAACTGCCCGTGGAGAGGCAGGCCGGTTCAACAAACGGAACCAATTGAACCGGCAATCAGCCCTTAATACTAATCTTTCCGTCAGACCCTACCACACTCTCAAAGAACACGGGGTCCTGGTGGTCTTCCGTGGCCAGCTGGCCGGTGATCTGAAAGCGCAACGAAAAGGCCCCTTCCTCTTTCGGCACAAAACTGACACGCACCGCCTTGAGTCGCGGCTCGTACTTTTGGATAGTCTGCCGCATAGATCGCTCGAAGCCCCTCAACGATTGAGGATAGCCATGGAGAAGGTCGGTAAAATCGGGAACACCAAAATCTTCGGCAATGGGCACATTCCCCTGCCGGGTGTTGAGGATCCGCTGAAGGTGCCCCAACACCGAATCCATTGTCCTTCCGAGATCCTCCCTGGACCGCCGGAGCGGATCCTTGTTCCGGGACCGAATCCGTTCTAAAAGCCTCTCTTCTCGCACCGTCCGATCATGCCCCCACAGGCCGGTCCCCACCGGCTATGTTTTCCGAAAGGCCGCCACCGCATTCGAATCCCTCTGGACACAAGGCGCTACGCCGGCCCTTGCTCCGGTCGCCGTCACCAAGGCATAGTTAGACATAAACCCGCCCATGGCCGGTCCTGTACTTGCCGGATAAGGATGCCTTGCCCCTTACAGGGCAAGGCATCTTCGCCTTCACACAAAGAACAAAACAGTCATCATTGGCCTTGCCGTGTCTACCCTCTTAGACTACCGGTGCTTCCCAGTCGTCTTCAGCCGTAATGCCGCCATCCTCATAAGTCCAAACAATCTTCTGGTAACAGAAGGTAATGCTCTCCCGTTCCTTGTGCTGCATATTCTCCGGGTACTTGTTGTTGAGCATCTCCACCTTGATTTTGGCTACACTGGCTTTGTAGAGCTGGATGGTATAGAATTGAAACTCTTGCCCCGTGGTAGAGGGTTGCCAGAATCGCAGCTCCCACTCAGTAATACCCTCGTTGTTCGCAAGCATATTCATGAGCAACGGCGTGGACTTGTCCACCTCTTTGATGATGGTGAGGCCCTTGTGCTGCCGCTTGCCCGTGGGCAGGCCCGATGCGGCGTCTCTGGGCGACTCCACCTCATGGTCAAAGCCGATGACCATGATGGAGTCTTCCCTGCCGGCCTGTGTCACAGACCCCTTGATCTCCCCTTGTTTTTCCCCTGTCAGCCTCATGTATGCATTCAGCGCCATGGTTCTTCTCCTTTCCTTTTTTATTCTTTGTCAAGTTTTCCTACAAGAGAGAGGGTGAAAAAGGCCCCCATGTACTTGAAGTGGGGCCTCACCTTCATCCCTACCCGATACCAACCCGGCTCGCCTTCCACATCCTCAACCGTAATCTGGGCCATCCGCAAGGGTCTGCGGCTCCTGGCGCCCGGAGGGGGGTTGTCCATCTCCGTCACATACTGACCGATCCACGTGTTGAGCTCTCTCTGCAAATCGGCCCGTTCTTTCCAGGTCCCGATGTTTTCCCGTTGGATCACCTTCAGGTAATGGGCCAGGCGGTTGATGACGAACATGTAAGGCAGCTGCAATCCCAACTTGTAGTTGAGTTCCGCCTCTTTGCCTTCTTTGCTGATCCCGAAAAACTTGGGCTTTTGAACCGAGTTGGCCGAAAAGAAAGCTGCATTGTCGCTCCCTTTGCGCATAGTTAAGCCGATAAAGCCCTCTTCTGCCAGTTCGTACTCCCTTCTTTCTGAGATGAGCACCTCGGTCGGGATCTTTGTCTGGACAGCGCCCATGGCCTCAAATTGGTGCAAAGGAAGGTCTTCCACTGCACCTCCACCCATGGGACCGATGATGTTGGCACACCACCGATACTTGGCAAAGGCATCGGTGAGCCTGGACGCAAAGGTGAAGGCCGAATTCCCCCAGCAGTAGTCCCTGTGGCTGGCGGAGACATCCTCCTGGTAATTGAAGGCCTTCACAGGCTGCGTATCGGGCCCGTAGGGAAGACGAAGCAAAAACCGGGGCAGCGTCAAGCAAGCGTAGCGGGCATCCTCCGATTCTCTGAAGGACTGCCATTTGGTGTACTGAGGCCCTTCGAAAATCGATTTGAGGTCCTTGAGGTTCGGCAGCCCGTTGAAGTCGTCCAGACCGAAAAACTGGGGGCCTGCAGACGCAATAAACGGGGCGTGGGACATGGCCGCCACGCTTGCCACATATTGCAGAAGCTTGACGTCCTGGGGCCCCGGTCCGAAGTCGTAGTTGCCCACCATGGCACCATAGGGCTTGCCTCCGAACTGTCCGTATTCAGCCGTATAAAGTGTCTTGTAGAGACCGGACTTGACGACCTCCGGCGAGTCCTCGAAATCTTCCAGAAGATCATCCTTGCTCACATTGACGATCTCCAGTTTGATGTTCTCCCGAAAATCCGTCCGGTCCACCAAAAAACTGAGGGACCGCCAAGCAGACTCAAGCTTCTGGACTTCGGGATGATGCAAAATGGCATCCAATTGGAGGCTGAGCTTCTTGTCGAGCTCGGCAATCATGTCATCCACAACGGCCTTGGAAATCTTGGGCATTACCCGCCCCGGCTCAAGGAGCTGCGAGATGAGAGCCTCAACACCCATCTTTGCCAGCCCGTAGCTTTCGTCCGTGGGCTGGAGTTTCGTGGCCTGGACAATGTCGTCAAGCAACGAAACCTCTTCTACGGCCGCCTCTTTCGCAGCGGCCGCCTGTTCTTGTTCTTCAACCATGATATCACCTCCCCTGTTATTCTATTTTTCTTCCGCACCTAGTTCCTTAAGCAGCTTCTCACGTGTCCCTTCGTCTTTTACCAGCTCCTGAATTTTCTTACGAAAGGCAGGGAGATTGCTCAGTGGTCCCTTCAGGGCGCCCAGTGACTCCCTGAGTTCCAGGAGACGATTTAATTCCGGAGTGTTCTTGGCAACCGCCTCGGGCCCGAAATCCTTCATGGACTTGAATTTGAGAGACACGTTCATGTCTTCGTCAGGCTCCCCGGAAAGTTTGTTGGGCACCGTCACATCCAGACCGATTCCCTGAGCCTTTAGCACTTCGTCGAAATTGTCCTTATCGATATTGATCGGCTCTCTGTCTTCCAAAGGCCGATCGTCCGCCTTGCCGGTAAAATCACTCATGACCAGCATCTTTAAAGGAAGCTCGACCTCTTCCTTGGCATCCCCTGTGGCCGGGCGATACACGATATTTACCCGTTCTCTTGGGGCAACAGATCCTTCTTTAGCCATGATACCCTCCTTTGGTAGTATCCTTGTTTCAGGTTATTAATCATTTACTGATTTCAAAAACTTATAAACGTGAGTCTTGATCACTTGGCCAACCGCAACGCTTCAGCAGGAGCAATCTTTGCTATTCGGTTTAAAATGACAGTGGCTTGTTCCTTCCCTGCCTCATCTGAACGGGCGCCAAACCCTATCCATACCATCTCGAGACCCTTCAAGGCCAGATCCGGATCCCATTGTTCCAATTCATACCTGTCAATGTCTTGAAGCATCGATTCCAGATGGGGCAAAGCAAGGTGAGGTTTTTTGGCATTGAGAAGGAGTTGTGACAACCCCAGGCGCCACAAGAGCTGCTGTTTTCCAGAGAAACTGCCGCGCAGTCCATCCTGGAGGAGCAAAACCGCTTCGGCAAGTTTCTTCTTCTTAGCCAGGCCTTGCGCCTTCTCAATGGCTTCCGCCATGCCCCCCCCGTCTTCAACAGGGCCGGCCACCCCCGCGCCCCCTCCCAGATTGATCCCCTTCAACCATTGCTGTGTATCCGCATCGGCAAAAGGAGTTCCATCGGAAAAGGACAACCGCTCCACACCGGCCAGGCGATACACAAAGGCAGCCGTCTCATGGCAAAGAGCGTCAATGGCGTCCTGATACGAATCCCCAAGCCCGGCCAACGCCTCTGCAACAAAACGGTTCAAGTCAAACCAGAAAATATACTCCGGCACTCGCTGTTCGGCCGATTCGGCCAAGGCCTCCCAGTTTCCCTTTTCCTTCAGTTCTTCCAGGACACTCCGGATACCAGCATCAGGAGGGGGTACAATGGTCTGACCATCCGTAGCGGCCGGCACGGCGTCTATCACCGTCCAAGAGGCAACCCGCCTCCAGCGGTACCCCTGGGCGTTCGCAAGATTCTCCCCAAGCAGATAGGCCCCTGCCCGACGAATGCTGCTAATGGCAGCGTCCAACACCTTCTCAGCATCTACAACAGAAGCAATCTCTCCCGGTTCCGTTGTCGCCGATGGCGGCGCCGTCTCCCGTGGCTTGGCTGCAGTGGATGCTGCCGAGGCCTCTTTTGGCGTAGGTGACGTTTCCGGTTCGGAAGCAGACTTCTTTTCAGCCTGGATAGGCACACTCTCCAGGAAGCGTTCAAGGGGCCTTAACAAGGGCGGTTCATCCAGATGCTCCCGAAGGAGGTTGTCGATTTGCTGAATGTCTTGTCTTAAGGCCTTGATCCGCTCGGCAGGCAAAGGAGCAACCTCCAAGGACATCAGAGCCCCTTCGCCTTTCTCCAGCCACCACTCAATCGCGGCGATGCGGCCCCTCATACGCTTTTTGGCAGGGAAAAGGCCCTCCCAGTACTGATCCAGGAGATCCCGATATATGCCCAGTCCGGCAGCAAAACCCTCCACTTGATTGGTGTGGACCTGGGCTACGGCAAAATAGCTTGCTACAAGCAAGTCCTTTGCCTTCGTGGCCAGGATCTCCGAGGCGAGCTTTTCTACCTTGCTCCAATCCATGGTCTCCGAGGCAGAGGGAGACGAAAGTTTGTCTATCTCCGCCTGAAGCTCTTCAAACTCAGGTTCATACCGGACATCAGAGCCCGTTGGTTGATCTGCACTGATAGGTTCTTTACCGAGTGACAAAAAATCCATTTTTCTCAGTCCCTATGTAACAGCGCCAGCGGCGCCTCTGCCCCCAACCTGTAACCTCAAGCCTCCAACTTTTTCCCAGCCCCTGACCACAGCCGGACAAAGTCATTGGGCGCCAAAGCCCGCTTAAAAACAGCTAAATACGTCCCGTCTGAACCCCCGCCCATAAAGACGGCATTGGGAGCATCGTTGATGCGGGCCTTTAGCAGGGCATGCCAAAGACCTGCAAGAGTACGTGGGTCATCAGATGGCCCTCCATCAAGCGGGACACAGAAGTCCATCTCTTGTGAAAGGCCTGCAACCTTGTTTTCCAACCCC
>DAOUWN010000188.1 GCA_030667105.1 Deltaproteobacteria bacterium | reverse complement strand
TTTTGAGCTGGCCTCTCTCCCTTTTCAGCCGCCCCGGATCAAAAAAGAGCGTTTTGTCCTCGCTGCGACTCCGGCCGTCAATGTCTTCCCCCATGACGCAGACCCGATCCGCCTGGATCATCGCTCCACCGAATACCCGATTCGTCCTTCCGGAACGAGCGGGCATCAATACCAGGTCTATGGGCTGGAAAGTGTGATAGGATTCGTTCAAGGCACGGCCGAACAACGGGTCTATATGCCTTTTGAGGTTTTCAACCCCAAGTCCGAGTCCACCCCGGTCTATCATGTGAAGCTCCGCAAATCGGCGATTGAAGGCAGTTACAAAGCCTCCTTGTCGGTTGCCTATTCCAAGGAGGCACAAGGGCCGTCGAGCGAAACACTTTCCGTTGGGCTGTTTTGTACCAACGGATCGTTGCCCGAGAGTCTTCAAGCCGGAGATATCTCGGTGCCCACGAGCAGTTCCCCCGAATTTGCCGAATTTGAAAACATCCGTCCTCCGACAGCCAATGTGTTGCCTCCCCTGGGCGATAACCTTCTTTGGCGCTTGTTGTCTCACCTTTCTTTGAACTACTTGTCCCTTGGAAAGGCTGAGAACCTGCGGGCGTTGCTGGAGCTTTATATTTTCCCAGAAACCCGCGACCGGACAACCATTGTGGCCAACCGAAGGCGGATTGCGGGGATCGACGACGTCCAGGCAAAGGCCTCCAACCGGCTGGTGTCCGGTATCATGATGCGGGGCCAGGAGATTACCGTAAGGCTGCGCCAGGACCATTTTGCCAGCCCGGGAGACCTCTTCCTCTTCGGATGCATCTTGGATACCTTCATGGGAGCCTATGCATCCATGAACTCGTACACCCAATTTTCTATCGATGAGGTTTTGAAGGGAGACCGTTATCAATGGCCAGCCAGGGTGGGAGATCATCCATTGATCTGAAGTTTGATCTGCTCAAGGAAGGACATGCCTTTTCGTTTTTTCAGGTTATCAGGCTGTTGCGTTTGCTCGGCAGTCCTTCCAAAGAGACCGATGCCCGGGAGTTGCAGGACACTGAGCATATCAGAATACGGCCCAAGCTTTCCCTGGCATTTCCCCCTGCCGATGTGGACAGTATTGAAGAAGTGGGGGAGGAAGAGCCTCAGTACCTGGTGACGGCCACCTTTCTTGGCCTTTACGGCAGCGCCTCTCCGTTGCCAACATTTTACACCGAGGACCTCATTGACGAAAGCTCTCAAGATGAGTCGGTGGCCAGGGAATTCCTGGACGTCATCAATCACCGCCTTTTCTTGCTCCTGTTTCGGTGTTGGACCAAGTACCGACAGTTCATCCAAGTGGTCGAGGAGAAGAATCCTCAACACCTGGAAAGGCTCTTTTCACTCATAGGTCTCGGTGACAAGGCGTTAAGGGACGAGGTCCCGGATGCCTATAGCCTGATCCGCTACGTGGGGCTTTTCACCCAGTTTCCGCGATCGGCCGGAGGCCTCAAGGCGCTGCTGCAAGACGCCTTCGGCAACATCCCCGTCAAGATGGTGTCTTGTGTAGCAAGAAAAGCGGCGATTCCCGAAGATCAACGGTTGTTGTTGGGGAAATCGGGAGGGGTGCTGGGGACGGACAGTTTCATAGGAAAAGAGATTGAAGATCGCATGGGTAAATTCCGTCTCAAGATGGGCCCCCTGGATCAGCATGAGTTTCAAAGACTGCTTCCGGGAGGGGCCGGCGGTGACAGACTGGCTTTGCTGACAGGGCTCTATGTGACCGATCCGCTGGAGTATGATGTGGAACTCACCTTGGCCGAAGGAGAAGCACAATGCGCTTGTCTGGGCAGTCCTTCGTGGTCGAGGCTGGGCTTGGACACCTGGATGTTTGCAGGTGAGCGGATGGGAGAAGTGATGGCCACGTTTTATCCGGAGCAAAATGTTGGGAGGTAGAGGCCCGCTTTGCTTGAGGTTTGAGGCAGATCACCTTCAATATGCTCCATCTTGATCCTGAATAGCTCATGGATGGCAGCAACGTTTAGCTACCGAACAAACCCTATACCGGAACAGGAGAAAGACATGATCACAGTCGACATCAAATCACTTTTGGGCCGTTTAAACGGTTACTGTACCAGGTGTCTCGAAGCGGCGGCAGGGTTTTGCGTGTCTCGCACGCATTACGAAGTCACGGTGGAGCATTTTTTGGCCAAGCTTCTAGAAGAGCCCCAATCAGATCTGCCCTTGATCTTTCGCCAGTTTGACCTTGATCCGGGCAGGGTGCAAAAGGCCATAGAACAGACCATAGAGGAATTCAGGACAGGAAATGCTGCCAAGCCTGTTTTTTCTCCTTTGCTTATGGAGCTGTTCCAGGAGGCCTGGCTTGTAGCTTCGGTCGATCTTGACGAAAACCGTCTTCGATCGGGGGCGATCTTGTGGGCTGTTTTGAACAAACCGACTCAGTTTGCCAGCGGCAGCTACGTCGATCTTTTGACTACCATTAGCAAGGATGCCCTTCACTCACAGTTTTGGGACATTGTCAAAGGGTCGGTTGAAAAAGCGTCGGCCGCCGAAGGTCCCGTAAGGGAAAAGGGTCCGCCGGGTGAGGGCACTGCCTTGGCTCGTTTTTGTGATGACTTTACGGAAAAGGCAAGAGCCGGAGAGATCGATCCTGTCTTTGGCCGCGATCAGGAGATACGTCAGATGATCGATATCCTGGCCCGAAGGCGCAAGAATAATCCCATTGTGGTTGGGGAGGCCGGGGTTGGGAAAACAGCGGTGGTTGAAGGCCTGGCGCTCAGAGTCGTGGAGGGAGATGTGCCCGAACTCCTGCGGGACGTTTCCATCCTGGCGCTGGACATGGGCCTTCTTCAAGCCGGCGCCGGGATGAAGGGGGAGTTTGAGAATCGTCTCAAGTCTGTGATCAATGAAGTCAAGGCTTCGCCGAAACCTATTATTATGTTTATTGATGAGGCCCACACCCTCATAGGGGCTGGCGGGCAGGCTGGTGGGGGCGATGCAGCCAATCTTTTGAAACCTGCCCTGGCAAGAGGTGAATTGCGCACAGTTGCCGCCACCACGTGGTCAGAATACAAGAAATATATTGAAAAGGATCCGGCATTGGCCCGGCGGTTTCAACCCGTGAAGCTGGATGAACCTTCGGAGGAAACGACTGTCTTAATCCTTCGAGGATTAAAGAAAAAGTACGAAGAGGCCCACGGTGTGGTTGTACGAGACGATGGTATAGCGGCGGCGGCCGAGCTTTCCAGTCGCTATATTTCAGGACGACAATTGCCGGACAAGGCCGTGGATCTTCTTGATACCAGCGCAGCCAGGGTAAAGATCCTTCTTTCAGCAAAGCCTGACGTGATTGAAGACAAAGAGCGGAAAGTTCAGGCCCTGGAGCGAGAGAAAGATGCCCTGGAACGGGATCAGTTGCACGGCATTAAGATTGAGGAAGATCGTCTGAAAGAGATCGGACCTGAGCTTGAAGGATTGAACCAAGAACTGGGTCAACTCAAAGACCGGTGGCTCAAGGAGCAGGAGCTTGGTCAAAAGGTCATTGGCTTAAGGAAAGAGTTGTGTGAACTTAAGAGCGATGGCCAGGCCGATTTAGAGGAAAAGGAGGGTAATCTCAAAGGGCAACTTGAAGAGGGCTTGAAGGAATTTCACAGCCTTCAGGGAGATTCACCCTTGGTCCGCATCGAAGTCGATCCGGACGTGGTGTCAAAGGTGGTTTCTGACTGGACAGGTATACCCCTAGGAAGGGTCATGCGGGATCAGGCCCGGAGTGTGCTTGACCTGGAGGCAAACCTGAAAGAGAGGATCAAGGGCCAGGATGAAGCCCTTGGTGTTATTACAGAGGTGATCAAGTCGGCCAAGGCAGGACTAAAGGATCCCAGCCAACCCATGGGTGTATTCCTCCTGGTGGGCCCTAGCGGTGTGGGCAAGACCGAAACCGGCCTTGCAGTGGCAGACATGCTCTTCGGGGGAGAGCGCTTCATGGTCACCATCAACATGAGCGAGTTCCAGGAGAGACACACTGTGAGCCGGTTGATCGGCTCGCCCCCTGGTTATGTTGGTTATGGAGAGGGGGGGGTTCTGTCCGAAGGCGTTCGTCAGCGGCCCTATTCGCTGGTGCTCCTTGACGAGACTGAGAAGGCTCACCTGGAGGTCCTGAATCTATTCTACCAGGTCTTCGACAAAGGGATGCTCTCTGATGGCGAGGGTCGTGTTATCGATTTCAAAAACACCGTTGTTTTCTTGACCAGTAACCTGGCCACTGATGTCATTACCGAGCTTTGCTCCGATGGCCAGAGGCCTTCGTATGAGACCTTGATGTCGGCTATACGTCCGATTCTGAGCAACCACTTTAAGCCGGCCCTGCTGGCGCGTATGAACATCGCACCGTTCTATACGCTTCCTCCTGAGATTATGAAAGAGATTGTTTCTCTTAAGCTGGACAAGCTGGCTGCCAGGGTGGCAGACACACACAAAATGAAATTCAGCTATGCCCCGGAAGTTGTAAACCAGATTGCTACACGGTGCACGGAGGTTGAAACCGGCGCCAGGAATGTGGACCACATCATGAGCGGGACCATCCTGCCCCAGATGTCCAGGGAGATCCTTGCGCGTATGAGTGAAGAGGCCATGCCCTCGGAGGTTCGCCTGGGTCTCGCTGAAGACGGCGGTTTTGAGATAGAGTTTGGATAGGCACGTGCTGTGCTGCTCAAGGCTCAAGGACCGCTTCGCTTGAGGCTGAAGGCAGGAAATGTTTTTGGAATCCAATCTTTGGTGCCGGAACGGGGCGACCTGGCGCACTGCTTTGCCCCGTCGGGACCGTTCACGTCGGGTTTGCCCCGATGACTAGCGGCAATATGGGAGGGTGACAATGTCTCCAAACGGAACGATAGACAGGCCTCAATTCGCGTTTAAGATATATAAGGACAAGACCTCCGGAATGGATTTTGGGGTTTTCGCCTTCACCGCCTCGGAACGTATGTCTCGCCCTTTTGACGTGCGGGTCACGCTGGTGTCAAAAGAGGAGGTCAAGTTCGACGATGTGATGAATAAAGAGGCCGTGCTGGCGATTTTGGGCAAGGCGGACGAGAACCGGTACTTTCACGGGATTATCGGCGAATTTGCCCAGGGTGGAAG
>DAOUWN010000070.1 GCA_030667105.1 Deltaproteobacteria bacterium | reverse complement strand
GCCCTTCCCACGATGGTGGCCCACAGTTATCTCGTTTCCCGTGTAGACAAATATGAGGCCCAACTCCAGGACGGAACCGTGACGTTTATTAAGGCCGTAGGCAAGGGCTCAAGGCTCAAAGCCAGAAAAGATCTAGCAAAAGATGCTTTCAGCCATTAGCGGAGGCAATCATGCTTGTTCATTCTAAACCCAGAGAACGTATTAAGGTCCAGGCGCCTCTGACGTCGCTTATTGACATTGTTTTTCTCCTTTTGATCTATTTTCTTCTTACAACCAATTTTATGGTTGAGGAGGGGATCAAGATCAAGCTCCCCCAGGCCAAGGCTGCGGCTCCACAGACGGAAGAGGTGCTCACCATCTATGTGGACCAGCAGGGAAGGGCATTTCTTGGAACCGAGGAGGTGTCTCTGGCTAGGCTCTTTGACCGGCTCAAGGAGAAGATTGGTTCCCGTGAGGACAAGCTGGTTGTGATCAGGGCGGACCGGGCGGTGATCCTGAATAAAGCCGTAAAGGTGATGGATATTGCCAAGGCAGCCGGGGCAAGTCGCTTGTGTCTGGCCACGGAAAAGGAGTTTTAGAAATCATGTCAATCCTGTCATCCTGTCGAAGAAATCTGTGAAATCCGTGTCCAAAACAAAACCCAACTGGCTTCTTCGCGGTCTGGTGGGGGTCTCGCTGTGTATACACCTGGTCATCTTTATGCACGTTGCCGGGATTTACGAGTCCAATGCGTTGAACTACATCGAACTGACCATACATAATATTTCCAAACCGACTGCACGGGCCATTCCCAGACCACGTCATAGACCCAAGGCACTTCAGCCGCAGGACGTGAAACGGCTGAAGGTGACACAGCGCCGAATGCCTCGCTTTAAACCGATAAAGATAGAGCCTGCTGAAAAAGACCTTCCTGACAGCCTTGTGGAGGGAATCAGCATGCCGGAGATCCCTGCTACCCCGGGTCTTCAAATCGCTGACTGGAGCCCAGGGGCGCTGGTGGACGATGCCTCTGGCGATTACGTGACTGCCCATAGCTATCTGGAGATGGTGAGGCTCAAGATAGAAAGGCATAAGAGGTATCCGGACATCGCCAGGGTGAGGAACGTAGAGGGGCGTGTCGTCATTCGCTTTGTAATTACACCTGATGGAGATATCCGGGAGGTGGAGATCGCAAAACATTCCAGAAATAAGGCCCTTGATCTGGCGGCTCTCAGGGCCGTGCAGGATGCCGCCCCTTTCCCAAAGCCGCCAGGGCGTTTGTTTCAGGGAGAAATTCCCCTGGAGCTTACGATAGTGTTTGAGTTGACTTGATCGTACTGGAATTTCCTTTTCTTGAGTCTGCCAGGGGCGGACGTTGTATAAAATCGCCATGCGATTTTATGTCGGGGTTTAAAGGGGTGACGGGAATTGGGAAAAAGCTATTTTCGTCCTGTAGTCGGACACGATTTTGATATCTGTCAATATGTCCTCAAAACCAATAATCAGGGGAACGGTGTCACTGTCAACAAGAAAAGCTTTTAATGATATGGGAGGGGAAAGTCCTTTTTTATCCATAAAAACCATGACAACTTCGGCCAATTTTCCAGATACGCCAACAGAGAGAAGGTCTGAATCAAGCTTGGTTTCAAATTCTAAGTCGATCTTAATAGACACGTATTCCCTTCTCAGCAAACAGGATAACAAACCCCTGATCACCCACCTTTTCTGTAGCAATTTGTTCTGCTTCCGACCCGCTTCTGCTGGCTGCTATTACCTTCTTGTTAAAAATAACCACCCATTGATTGGGATATTTTTCAGAAATCTCGTTCATGTGCTCATAAGCCCATTTGCTATCTTCCCAATACTCTTGAGGCCCGGTACGAGGAAGCTTCATTCCTTCTGCTTCTTTTGTGGACAATATTGGCACGACATCAGCCTCCTTCTATTAAGGGTTCTTAATCTCAGAAATTATGCAAAAAATAACACTGAAAAGGTCAAAAAATCAACGAAAAACTACAGTGAGCCATCACAGCTAGAGCCGGCAGAAAGACTCGAATGCAACGGGTTATCTAAAACGGCTGACAGCATTGGCAAGACCTGTTGGCTCGTATTTCCGGGCATTGTGAAGCGCGCTGCTCCCTTTCCAAAGCCGCCGAGGCGTTTCTTCAAGGGGGAGATTCCCTTGGAGCTTACGATTGTCTTTGAGCTGACATGAAGATCACCACGGAACTCAGTTGATGCGGTAATACAGAGGATAAAATGCTCAAGGTTCGTTTCTTGCGTTGACAGATGCCCAGGGGGCATGTAAGTTATATACAAATTCAATTCGCAACAAGAAGTTGCAGTAGTAAGCGCAGACCCTTCTAAAAGCACAGAAGAAGAAAGCCACGAAGGCTGTCATCTGAGAACAGATGAGACGCTCTCGTGGCTTTTTTTGTGAGGAAAAAAGAGCAAAGGAGGTGATACGGAAAAACATCGATTAAGGGATCAGAGATGAAAAAGGGTAGGGGAAGGCAGCAGGCACCGGCCAAGGCACTGAAGCTGCCTTCCCCGCGAAGCCCCCTCGGGGTGAGGGATGCTCCGGTTACTTGATACCACCGAAGCATTCTTCCGTCAAGCAATCCCCCTGTTACGCACCCCTGGGGTAATCTCTGAAAGAGCAGATCTGATTATCTAATTCAAGGAAGGAGGAGTAGTGATGAAGATCATGAAGTTCGGCCTTGTCATCATGATGAGTTTCATCTTTCTCTTTTCCATCTCAGCACATGGTCTTGCACAAGAGGTGGATTCAGAGAAAGAAGCAAAGCGCTATCGACTTGACAAGGTAATCGTCAGGGATCATCCCTTGAGGGAAGAGTCCATCGTGGTAACACCGGATGTCACGGTAATCAATGTGGATAAGTTTCAGAAAGCCGGTGGCGTGGAAACCATCAGGGACGTGTTGAGTGAGGCTCTGGGATTGACTATACTTCAGTCCTCGGTCACACCGAATCAGTCAGAAGGTATTTATATCAGGGGAATGGACCAGTCACGATACCAGGTATTCATGGATGGCAGACCCATGAGACTCCATGGAAGTCACGGTTACTTCAAGATGGACTGGACCACCGTACCTCTGGATAATGTCGAAACCATTGAGATCATTCGCGGGAGCCATTCGCTCCTGTACCCTTTTTCCATGGGTGGCGCCATCAATATTATCACGAAAAAGGGCAAGAAAACAGATGATCTTAAACCTGACTGCATTGTGAGAACCGGCTTCGGTCCTTACGGGGCTCAGAGCTATAGCGCTAATGCTACGGGAGGGATGTTTGAAACCATCGGCTACTCTTTAGCTGCTGCTCACCGGGAAGGAGACGGGTACCTGAGAGGCAACGACTACAACACCGATAATATCAATGGCCGATTTTCTCTCTATCTTCCCACAGGGGGAACAATCACCTATGGTATTGACCATGTGGATACTGTAACAGGGTATGCTGTGATAAATGATCCCGATGACGCGGCATCAAACTATGATCCCAGTTATCCCATTGTCCGTGCCGGTGAAATTGATACGTTTACCCACGATTATGAAGGTAAAGCCTATGCTGGTGGAAAAAATCAATGGGAAAGGACCGTCAATGACCAACACGTCCTTATAGAACAGCCACTCCCTGTAGGAGAACTCCGCGGTCAAGTCTATAAGCAATTGTCAAAGCGAGACAGATACGGCCATTATTCAGACGGAAGTGACACATCGAACTACAAGGAAGAATACACCGGGGGGGTCGCCCTGGATTATTTGGATTTTGACTTGATTGACAAGCACTCCTTATCCATAGGTGGCGATTACAGGAATCAGGGAACACCTGACAATAAGGATTTCTACGCAATTACTGCCCTTTTTATCCAGGATGTATGGTCCATAGCAGATCCCATTACGCTGACCTTTGGGACCCGCTGGTATGAATTCGCCACTGATTCATACGAATTTGGCGATGCGTCAAGAACGACCCGAAGGGTAGAGAGAGAATGGTGTCCCAAAGTCCGCTTAGACTATGAATTCGATGATAGTCTTTCCCTCTATGCCGCAGTAAGTCGTGAAATGCGTATGCCCTGAATCTGAGATCTCTGGAGATGGGCCCGGGCTGGGTCCGAGGAAGAGTATGTAAAGGCAAATCCGGAGTTTGAAACAGAAACATCATGGACATACGAGATAGGCGCAGTAAAAGAGGTGCTTGAGGATACAAAATTCAGGGCAGCCTTTTACTACTCCGACATCAGCGACTACCAGCAACACAATTACATTAGTGGCGCTCCTTCAGCCACAGTATATAACATCGATATGATTGTTTACGGCGTCGAACTGGAACTGTCGAAGAGCTTCAGGCAGGACCTGAGCGGCTACTTGGCTTATACGTATCAGGACTGGAATGCAGATAACCATCCGATGGATACTGAAAACACTCACTATCTTCTGCAAAACCAGCCCAGGAACAAGGTCGTCCTGGGACTCGATTATAAGCTCTGGGAAGGCGGAGTCGTAAATCTTAACGCCAAGTACATGGGCGAGCGTTATAGCAAGCAGCACGATACGATGCAAGACGTAATAACTGTTGACGTGGGGGCTCAGCATACCTTCAAGCTTGCGGATGATTGCGAGTTTACGCTGAAGGGCTATGTAAACAATGTCACCGACCAGGACTATCAATTGCATTATGGTTATGACATGCCGGGAACTACCGCGGGAATTTCAGCTACCCTGAGCTTTTAGGTCCAGACCGTTCAGGGAATGTTAGGTGTGGCTGTTGCCATGTTTTCAGCCTTGCATAACCGATAGGCGGGACAAGACTGTCCCGCCTGTCAGGTTATCGGGGCAATGGCCCCGCACATTCGCTACCTTGAAGGAGATCGGATATGATGACACCGAACAAAGTCACTGGGTCGAAACACGCATGGGCACTACTGATGTTTTGTCTCTCCTTTTTCTGTTATGCGAATACCCATGCTCATCAGGAAAAGACGGGCCGAGGCAAGTTCTACGTCATCGGCACGGGTCCTGCCGGGCCAGAGCATGCAACTTACAAGGCTATCGAATGTATAAAGGAGGCAGACGTTATATTCTGCTCCGATGACATGTCGGAACGGTTTTCCACGTATCTTAAAGGAAAAACACTGCTTGGTAATCCCTGGAGGGGTGATTTCAAATACAAATGGAAGGATCTCGAAAAACTTGGGTCCAAAGAGAAGAAAGCTTACCAGGAAGAAAGGATTAGGTTTTGGGATGAGACCGTTGTCAAGATTAGAAGCGAAATGGCCAAGGGGAAAAAGGTGGCCTTGCTCGACAGTGGAGACCCCTGTGTTTTTGGCCCCTCACACAGGGTCATAGAAGGGTTTGAGGAAGACGAGGTGGAGATCATCCCTGGGCTGGGCTGTTTTCAGGCGGCTATGGCGGCCTTGAAAAAATCTTCTATTCCAGCCTATAATACTCGCTTTGTCATGCTGACTGCGCCGTTCTTTTTGTTAGGAATCCCTGAGAATGAGGATATTCTGAGAGATCTCTCGAAGTATCCGATCACGATGGCCTTCTACATGGCGCTGAAGCATGCAGACAGCCTGATTGCCAGGTTGAAGAAGTACTACGCTCCCGATCTCCCCGTTGCCGTCGTCTATAACGCGGGTTACCCGGAAAAAGAGAAGGTGGTCAAGGGGACCCTGGATACTATTTTGCGCGACATAGAATCTGAAAAAGAGAATTGGCTGGGAATTATTATCGTAGGTCGATGCCTTGAGGGCCAGCCGCAACGGGGTATGATCAAACACGTGGCTCGTTGAATAGAGAGCCGACAGAAGCCGTAGGTCGAGATACTATTGATAGAGACAGAAACTGTTGCTTTAGTGGTGATCGTTTCCGGTTGAATGATCACGTGAAGTAAACCACAGAACCATCAAACGACGTCAGAAAGGAGAAAACAGACATGAAAAAGGGTTTTGCCATTCTATGCTGCTTGATGATGATTTTAGCTGCCTCCAGTGTGTGGGGCCATATGCTCTGGCTTGATGTGGATAACTATCAACCCAAGGTAGGTGAATCCGTACAGATAGAGATCGGATGGGGCCATAAGTTTCCGAAAGACGGGGTTATAAAAGAGGGACGTCTGAAGCGCATATATGCATTGGACCCCCAGGGACACACGGTACCGCTCAAGCAGATCTCCGTGGGCCAGTACGAACTCACTGTCAAGCAAAAGGGCGTTTACCTGGTACATGCGCAGATCAACCCGGGCGATTATACCAAGACCACGGACGGATACAAAATGCAGACGAAAAAGGGCCTGGACAATGCCATCAAATGCGTAAGTTATGACATGAGGGCAAAAACGGTCATAAATGTTGGTGGACAAGGGCAGGGCCTTAGCCGGGAGGTGGACGATCTTCTGGAGATTGTTCCTCTGCAGAGTCCCGCTGGGCTGAAAGAGGGTGACATCCTTCCGGTGAAGGTCCTTTTCCAAGGAAAACCCCTTTCTCACGATTACCTTTACGCCACCTATTCGGGTTTTTCAGATGCAAGTGAAACCTATGCCTTTTCAACCATGATGAACAAGGAAGGCAAGGCGAATATTAAACTTCTCAAAAAGGGTACGTGGCTGGTGAAAGTCCCTAATAAACTTCCTTATCCCGACCTGGAGGAATGTGACGAGTATTTCTACTGTACGACGCTTACCTTTCAGGTGAGATGAGACATGGGTCCTGCTCAGCACGTCTGTCACGGTTGAGCACTAAGAAGGAGAGAGATATGGGTCGGCTACGTTTAGGAGGGTATGGAATGAAACAAAAGATACAGTTTTTTCTTGCTATGGCGGTCGTGGTCGCTTTGGGCCTGGGGGTCTTGCCATCTCAGGCTGCAGCATGGGGCCGCGGCCACTTCTGCGTTATTGGGACCGGTCCTGCGGGGCCCCAGACTGCAACGTTGCAGGCTTTGGATACGATCAAACGGATGGATGTTATTCTGGCCTCTGACAAGCATGTGAAGCTCTTTGCGGAGTACATCGGCAGCAAATCCGTCCTGTTTGATCCATGGAAGGGATTTTGGGACTACAAAGGCAAGAGCTATCGAGAACTCAGCGAGGAGGAAACAGCCAAGTTCAGGGTGGAACGCTTCGGGATAAGGGACGAGCGGGTAGAAAAGATCAAGGAACTTTTGGCCCAGGGAAAAGACGTCGGCTTGCTTGATTCTGGCAATCCCTGCCTCTTTGGTCCCAGCCATTGGTATGTGGAGCACTTCGATCCGGGAGACGTAGTCATTATCCCAGGCATGGGCTGCGATGCAGCAGCCATGGCCGCCTTGGGGAAAAGCACTATTCCCTCCCATGATACCCGCTTTGTTATGCAGACGGCGCCCTTCTTCTTGACAGATCGTGCCATGGAAGACCGCCAGATTCTGAAGGATCTGGGAAAATACGCCACCACCATGGTCCTGTACATGGCCCTGGGTGATCCAAAGAAGTTATTTGCAGCCCTTGGTGAAGCGCTTTCACCGGACATGCCGTGTGCCGTGGTCTACTGGGCCGGATACCCGGACCGGCAGCGCATCGTGCGCGGCACAGTGGCCGACATGGGAGACAAGCTTTCAAAGGAAAAAGAAAAGTTCATGGGCCTGCTATTTATCGGACGCTTTTTGGAGGGCAAGCCCTATGAAAAGGCGATGAAACGAGCACAGTCAAAGACACAATGACAAGCATGTAGCGCGAGTACAATTTGGGAGGTTCGGGATGTTTCGAAAAAGATGCATCACTGCATATGTCTTTCTATTTGTTTGTTTTTTTGCACCTTTTGCACAGGCGCATACTTGCAGAATCTCGGTCCTTGTTGATACAGACATGGCGCTTGACGACATACGGGCTTTAGTCATGCTCCTAAACTCGGACATCATCGATATCCCGTTGATCGTTACTTCGGACGGAGGGGCATCACCTCAGGTCGGTTGCCGGAATTTGAGAATGCTTTTGAAGTGCTTTAGTAGAGAAGATACCAAGATTGCTGAAGGAAAGGATTTGGGAAAACCGCCGCCTCCATGGAGAGCATTGTCTGAGAACGTGAAATGGCCTGAACCGCATGGAGTGTCTGGCAAGATATCTGCAGGCCAAGCAGCCGGGGCGCAGATTGTCAACACACTAAAATCCTTGGACGATAAGATTCTTTATCTCTGCCTCGGACCTCTAACAAACCTGGCGCAGGCCCTGAGCCTAAGTCCGGAAATCAAGGACAAGATTTCTCGTCTCATCTACTACGGGGCACGCCCAGACGATACTCTTCCGGGATGGAACACCAATCGAGATCCGGATTCCGCCCGTTCTGTTTTTGATTCTGGCCTGGAGATCTATTGCATGGGCCTTCCCGAGGAAAAATTACTTCACTTCGACCAGAAGCTTTACAAACAGATAGAAGGCTTGGATACAGCGGCAGCTCGCTTGATAACGAGCATCCACCGGTCGCCTACCGTGAGAAAGCTTCTATCCGAGGGGCACTTCTACGTGTGGGATGAAATGACGGTGGTCTATCTGCATCAGCCGGCGCTT